>CACIWH010000001.1 GCA_902590295.1 uncultured Pelagibacteraceae bacterium
AATAATAATTCAAAAATATAAGTATTAGGATTTCTAACTAAATAAGATTGATCTAAAATATTTTCTATGACATTAGCGTGAACTTCAACTCCAGGAATTGTAATTCCAAGAGGAGTTTTAACTAAGTCGAATAATCCTTGGGCTGATGCACCAATTAAAACATATTTATCTTTAAAAAAGTCTGTTTGAAATTTTCCATCAAATACATCTCCAGCAGAGATATATTGTTTTTTTTGAGGTTGCTTATATTTAATCCAAATAATTCCATTAGGATCAGAATCTACTTTATAGGGTCTTGCACTTATTCTATTTATTCCAACTTCATTTAATTCGATGTAAATATTTTTTTGATTTGCCCCTACTCGAACCATCTCTAGTCCCATAGTTGGATATATCTTATTATTAAATCTAACTATCAATGGTAGTGATCTAATTATTCCATCTAATTGATCTAAAAAAGATATTGATCCTAAACCTTTAACTTCTTTTTCTAATTTTTCTAATGAACCAATTGAATATGGATAAGAATAAGTAAATTGTTTTGGATCACCACCTTTAGATAAAAATCTTGCTTTTGCTTTACGATCATAATTTGAATGAGATGGAACGTTACTACCTAAAACTGCAGTTACTGTTTTTGCACCTTTTAATTTATCAGCGAATACATCATCGTGACCTTTTAATTTTTGAAGATCAACAATATCAGAAGGTATTAAACCATAAGATTTTATAATTTCATCAGGGGATTGTTTATCTTTTTCAGTAAAAAAAATATCGAAACCAATTGCTTTTGGATTTGAGGTTTCAACTTGATCTATAATTTTTGCAAAAACAGATCTACTCCACGGAAACTGACCAAATTTGCCTAAGCTTGTTTCATCAATGTCTATAATCACAACATCAGTATCTCCCTTTTTTTCAACAAATACTTTTTGATATAAATCAAAGCTTAAATAGGAGATTGATTTAATTATGGAGGGATTAATAATTTTTAATGAAATTAGAACTAATAAAATAAATGAAAATATTAAATAATTTAGATTTTTTTCAATAAAAGAACGCACATCAACGAGTGTATATCTTAATTGTATAATGTAAATCTTTATGAGATTAAGCTAATTATCTCTTCTTCTTTTTATTTCTTTTCTTTTTAGCTTTTCTCTTCTTAGCTGCTTTTTTCTTTTTAGCTACCTTTTTGATTTTCTTTTTCTTTTTAGGTTTTGGTTTCTTCTTAACAGCTTTTTTCTTTTTAGGTTTTGGTTTTTTCTTAGCAGCTTTTTTCTTAGGTTTGGCTTTTTTCTTAACAGCTTTTTTCTTTTTAGGTGCTGCTTTTTTCTTAGCAGCTTTTTTCTTAGGTGCTGCTTTTTTCTTAGTTGCAGCTTTTTTCTTCACAGCTTTCTTCTTAGCAGGTTTTTTCTTTTCAGCTTTTGCTTTTTTCTTTTTGCCTTTTTTACCCTCTGCTTTTGCTTTTTTCTTTTTGCCTTTTTTGCCTTCTTTTACTTTTCCTTTTTTCTTTTTGCCTTCTTTTTTAGCTTCCGCTTTAGCTTTTTTCTTTTTCTTTTTTTCTGCTTTTTTTTCTGTTTTTAACGCAATTTTCTTTTCTTTATCTTTTTTAATATTCTCTTTAATTATTGATTTAATTTCCTCTTTTTCAAAACCTAAAGATTTTAATTCTTTCTTTAATTCTTTTCTTGCAGCTTTTCTTGCAATTTTCTTTTCACTTTTATCAACTTTGCTTTTACTCAAAGCTCTCATCTTTTTATTAAACTTTTTAAGTTGAGATCTAGTAATTTTTCTAGCTTTGTCTGGCGCCTTACCTTTACTCATTGAAGTAACGCTGTAAGGATTGTCTAATAAAGTTTTTCCAAATTTGTTACTTGCTAAAACTGCTCCTGGTCTCATGCCAAGTGTATTATTTTTGCCTGGACCAATTAATAAAGTATCAGTTTTACCTTTTGACACTATTGTTTGAAATTCTGTACCTCTTGATCCAAGAGTTCCTTCTGGAACAGTAACTGTTAAAGCATCTGGATCTTTTTGACTGATTAAACCGGATATAACTTTTAAACTTCCCTGTTTAACGCTTGCAACAATTTTACCGTCATTAGTTTTTGGGTCATATATAAAAGTATCCATCACAACTTCAGAGTCTTCACCGACAGTAAAAGTTGATTGATCTAAAAGTAAAATTTGTGTTCCTGAGCCTTGAGCAGCATAAATTGTTTCATTAAGGTAAATTTTATCACCTTCTTTTAATTCTCTTGTTTCAGTTTTTACCGTACCTGAAATTGCTCCAACAATACCTACAAGTTGTTTTTCAATTGTAAGTTCCTCCTCTGCATATGAGTTAAAACTCACAATCATCAAAGAGCACAATATTGCTGATAGTAATTTTTTCATTTCAAAAAAATAACATTTTTTTCCTAAAAATAAACCATTTTTAACTCAGTTTGATCAGGAAATTTGTTAAGTTTTTACGCACTTTTCGCCTTATTCGATAATTTTCTATTAAAATGATTTTGTTAAACTCATTGAAAAAGAATCTGCATGGTAATCATAATTTAGAGTATTTGCCTCTGAAATTACTTTTTCATAAGATAGGTTTATAAATAAATTTCTATTTTGATCTAATGCAGGAAAGATATCTCCAATAGCTTTGGTTAACATAATATCAAATGTATTTGAAAAATCTGACCTAAGTCTATCTGAAGCAACGCTCGAGTCTGCTTTTTTATAATCATTGAAACTCATACCATTAGTTATTGCAATATACGCCCATGGGAATGATAAATTTAATCCTAAACTAAAATCATAAGTTTCATAATCATTACCAGCATCTGCAATTGCATCAGTATCACTGTAACCTAAACCAATGGATGTAGAAATAATTTCTGTAAAAATATAATCGTGATTAAATGTATATCCATGACCAATTGCGTTTGTATCTCTTGCAGTGGTATCAGATGAGTTATGATTCCCTTTAGTGTCTGAGTAAGAATAGCCGTAACTGAATGAGTGTCTTTCTCCAACAGTAAAAAAACCACCTATGCCTATCCCTGTAGAAAAACTGTCTGCATCTGTATGATAATCAGATTTGCTTATTGTAAAATATGGACTTAAGCTTTGACCGCCTAATACTGTATCTAAACCAAGAGTTAATCCATAAGATTGAAAATCATCATCATGTTCTTGGTGTTGATTAGATGTTGAATGAGAAATGTTTGCTAAGAAAGAAGACTCTTCTCCAATTGGTCTTGTAGCTGAAAAACTTAAGCCTCCACTCGAAGTTTTATCATGCATAGGTGAAGTAAATTCTGTAACTTCGCCCTCCTCACTTTGTTTTCTTGTTTTAGATACACTATTAACGTTGTTACTGAATAAACTTGCAATACTAAAATCTGCATTAAAATTCCATAAACCTGGTTCTTTATCTTTTAAATCTTGCTCTATCTCTTGTAAAGTTTCTAGATCCTCGGACTGAAGATCTGTTCTTAGTTTCATTTCTTCAATCAAACTTTTTGCTTTATCTGGAGAGTCAATTTGTACCAAAACTGATAATAAATATAATTTAATTTCAATATTGTCTGGATATAACATTGTTAATCTTTCAAGTGTTGAGATAGTTTGTTTATAATTACCCATCTTACCTTGTTGCTGAGCATATTTAAGGTTTAAATCAAGATCTCTAGGTTTCTGTAGAATTTGCATGTAAGTAATATTTTTTTCTACAGAGAGAGCTGGTAAAATAAAAATTGTTAAAACTAATAAGTTTACAAAAATTATTTTCCAGATGTATTTAGTCGAGCAAAATTTCATAAACCAGCAGAATAGATAAATTGTTTAAAATATCAATTTTTAAAAAGCTATTAAAGACAAGGTAAATTAGAGATTGTTATTAAATTTTGGCTTAAAAATTTTTAAATTTTATTATCTATAAATACTCATTGGATCAAAGAAACAATTGTCTCTTTCTTGTGTCTCAAAGAATATTTTAGATAAATCTGAGCTATGATATGTTGGACAAATCTTTTCGACTTTTTTTTCCTCAGAAATATTTTTTCTCGCAAGACTTAAGGTATAAGATTTTCCATAAGAAGTTGTTGCTTGAAGGACGCTACCTGTTTCAACAAGTGTTATGCTTGGACCAAGCATTGCAGTATACTGACTGCAACCTGTTAAAAAAAACAAAGAAGCTATTATCAAAAATATTTTTTTCATAACCGATTTTAGATAAAATATTTGTTTTACAAAATCAACTTTTAAGTTGAAGCACTGCTAATTACAACCTGATCTGGACGGTGATCCATTTCTATTTAGTGAAATAACGCAACCGTCACTATCATCTGCGACCGCGGTGTATGTTGCCCCAGTCCCATAAACACAGAATTGAAAATCTATATCATCAGGTAAAACATTTTCTCCTGAGAATAAATTAGTTTCTAATTCGCTTGAAGAATCTGCGCCTGCGGTACAAGCACTTGCTGTTCCTGAGGCACTTATGAAATATTCACCTGTGCTTGAATATTCTTCTGTTTGAGCTAAAGAAATTTGTTGAAGATAATTTTCTGCTGAACTTTTTTTAGCACCACTAACATATCCAGTGTAAGCAAGTGTCCCCACAGCTGAAAGTATTCCAATAATGGCGACAACAACTAGAAGCTCTATTAAAGTAAAGCCAGAGCTTCTAGTCATCAAAATTTTTTTATTCAATTGTTACTTTAGCGGAAAGATCCTCACCACCAGTCTTAGCTGTTTTCATTTTTAAAGTAATGAATGCTGCAGCCCCAGTAGCAGTATCTGCCTCCGTTGCGGTTAGATATAACTGACCTTCTTCATCCCCAGCTTCACCCACTGTGACACCGTCGCCACTATCGTGAGGATTTTTATCAGAAGAAAAACTGTCATAAGCAGCAGCCCATAGAGCAGCTGTAGTTAGACCTGAGCAAGCTGTTCCCATTGATTCTCCACTTGGATTTAAATCACATTTTGTGATTTCTGCGGTCAGAAACTTCACAGCATTTGAATGCATAGTTTTAGAAGAATTCTTTTTTGCTGCACCAGTGTAACCTGTGTAAGCAACTGTTCCTACAGCAGCAAGAATTCCAATGATTGCAACAACAACTAGCAATTCAATAAGAGTAAAACCTTTAGTATTTTTCATTTAAACCTCTTTATTTATTAATATTAATATAATGTAATTTTTATAAATATTTTTTCTATATGTAAATACTTTAAAACCCTTTAATTTCTTTATTTTATAGTCAAAAATTTTTTTTCTGGATAAAAATTGTTTTATCTGATCATATTGAGCATTATTAAAAATTTGTTAAACTAATCATAAAATATGTCATATAAAATTGAAGAGGAAGGAAACTCAAGAATAGTTCACTTAACGGGAGAAATTGATATGGATGTGGCAGATAAAGCAAGGCAAACAATCTTACCTTTAATTGAAGCAGGACATGAGGTGCATTTAAATTTAAGTAAAGTTGATTACATGGATTCATCTGGAATTTCTGTATTAATCGAAAGTAAAAAATTATCTGAACAAAAAAATACAAAATTTGAATTGGTTGAAGTTAGTAAACCAGTTGAAAAAGTTTTAGCAATGGCGAGGAAATTTTTATGAGTTACAAAGTTACTGAAGAAGGAAATATAGCAACTATCCATCTTGATGGTGAGATAGACATGGATGTAACGGAAAAAGCAAAAGAAGTAATTTTTCCTCATATCGATGCTGGGAAAGAGGTTCATTTAAATTTAAGTAATGTGCAATACATGGACTCTTCAGGAATATCTGTATTAATTGAAAGTCATCAAAAGGCGTTAGAAAAAAGTACAAAAGTAATAATCAAAGATGTGAGCAAGTCTGTTCTTAAAGTTATTATGATGGCAAAATTAGAACAAATACTAAACCTAGAATAAAATTTTATGAGTGAAATTGCTCACCAAGATCATACAGAAAAAAAAGCATTTTTAGTAGACACATCTAGTTTAAGAGAGGTAAGAACTTTTTGTAGGGATGTTTTTGAAAAACTTCATATTCAACAAGAATTAAAAGATGAGTTAGTATTAGCTATTGCTGAGGCTGCACAAAATATTGTGAAGCATGCTTTTAAAAATGCCGCTAAACCAAATGAATTAATGGTGGTAGAAATCAGTTGTGAAAATAACAAACTCCAAATTGCATTTTATGATAGAGGTACTCCAGTAGATCCAAAGAAAGTAAAACACAGAGAAATAGACAATGTTAAGCCTGGGGGCTTAGGCACATTTTTTATTCAAGAAATAATGGATGCTGTAGAATTTAAGGATGGAAAAAAACCTTGGATCAATCATTTGGTTTTAACTAAACAATTATAATTTTTAACCAATTAAAGCACCTACGTTAAATATTGGAGAGTACATTGCAATCATTAATCCACCAATCATTAAACCCATAAACACAATCATAATAGGTTCTATTAGGGCAGACAAATTTTCAACTACAGTATCAAATTCTGCTTCATAATATTTCGCAACTGATCCAAACATTTCATCAAGTTGTCCTGTTTGTTCGCCTACAGATATTAATTGACTAAATGTTGGAGGAAAAAGTGGATCTCTCAAAAATAATTTTGTCAAAGTATCTCCTGAGAAAACACCTTTCTTAACATTTTCTAAAGACTCTAATACAACAACATTGTTACTTACAGATTTTGCGATTTCTATACTTTCTAACAAGTTCACACCTGCTGCACTTAAATTTCCCATAATTAAGGAAATTCTTGCCAACATAGATTTTAATATCATGTCGCCGAATATAGGAAGTTTTAAAACTTGCTTATGCCAAGCGTATTTTAACTTTTCATTTCTTGCAGTTAAATACCTAAAAGTGATTACAAAAGTTATAATACTTAAGAGCAGTATCATCCCTCCCGCTCCTCTTAAAAAATCACTCATTGCCATGATTGTTGCAGTTGCTGCAGGTAGCTCTATCCCCATTCCATCATACATTTTAGCAAAAACTGGAACTACTTTGATTAACATGAAGGCACTAACGGTAATTGCGACTGTGAACATAATACCTGGATACATTAGTGCACCTTTAATTTTTTTCTTAATATTTTCTTTTTTTTCAAGAGAATCTACAATCTTTAATAAGAAAACATCCAGCTTACCGCTGGCTTCACCTGCTTTAATTAGATTGACATATATATTATCAAACAGTTCAGGATATTTCTCGAAACACTTTGAGAGAGTAACTCCACCCTCCAAACTTTTTCTAATATCCTCTACAACCTCTTTCATTGCAGGGCTTTCAAGCTGATCTCTCAACATTGTTAAAACTTGAAGAATTGGCAATCCTGCCTTAACCATAGTTGCAAATTGCTTGGAAAAAATCAAAACATCTTCAACTTTTGCTTTCTTTTTGCCAAATAAAGAAAAACTACTTTTCTTCTTTTCACCTTTTTTTTCATCTTTTTTTTTACCTTTGGCAGCTCTAACTAAATTAGTGATTATTATTTTTTGTTCTTTGAGTTTGTGAGAAGCCTCATCGGAATTAATGGCCTCAATTTCACCTTCTACATACTTACCGTCAGAAATTCCTTTATATGCAAAAGTATCCATAACAAATTAATTATTTTATTCGTTTGAGAGAACTCTTTCATATTCTCTAAAATTTAGATCTCCACTAGCAATTAATCTTTTTCCCATATCTTGCATTGTTTGAAAACCTTCTTTTACAGCAATCTGTCTTAGTTCAGGTGTAGTGGCTTTTCTCAAAATTGCTTCTTTTAAAGGTTTTGAAACAACTAATATTTCATAAATTCCTTGTCTACCTTTGTATCCAGTATTACTACAAGTTTCACACCCTTTTCCTTTGATTGCTTTAACTCTTGATGCTTGCTCTGCACTAAATCCTAAATCTTGTAATACTTTAGGATTTACATCGTCATCTGGAATTTTACAATTTTTACAATTTTTTCTAGCAAGTCTTTGAGCAACAACTAGTTGAGTTGCAGCACTAATTAGATAATCAGGCGTTCCCATGTTTTGCAATCTTGTAATCGTACTTGGTGCATCATTAGTGTGAAGGGTACTAAAAACTAAGTGACCTGTAAGTGCTGCTTTCAATCCTATATCAACAGTTTCCTTATCCCGCATCTCTCCAACTAAAATTATTTCTGGGTCTTGTCTTAAAAAAGATCTTAGTGCTGAGGCAAATGTTAAACCAATATGATCTTTAATTTGAACCTGTCCAACACCATCTAATTCATATTCAACAGGATCTTCTGCGGTTAAAATATTTAAGTGAGGTTTGCTCACTTCTTTCAGAATACTATAAAGAGTAGTTGATTTTCCTGATCCAGTTGGTCCAGTAACTAATATAAGACCTTGTGTGGAGTGAATTGATTTTCTCAGACTTTTTAAATCTTGTTCTTCAAAATTTAATTGTTCAAGAGTTATGTCTCCGGCATCTTTATTCAAGATACGCATTACAATTCTCTCATTACTTGCTGTTGGCAAAATAGATAAACGAAGGTCAACCACCTTCCCTTCTATTTTAAAATTAATTGCACCGTCCTGTGGTAGTCTACGTTCTGCAATATCTAATTTACCCATGATTTTAAAACGAGTTACAACTGCACCATAATTATCATGTAAAAATTGTTTATATTGTTCTTGTTCTTGTAACATTCCATCAAGTCGATATCTTACTCTAGATGTAAACCTATAAGGCTCGATATGAATATCGCTGACGCCCTTCTTAATTGCTTCGGCAACTACCGCTGTACTAAACTTAATTACCTCAGATTCATTTTCTATTGCTTCTACATCTTCCTCTGGTGCTTTTTCTAATACTTCACCGGCGTCACCTAAATCTGAATCAAAAGTTTTTTGCTTTTCTCTATTTTCTTCTCTTATTGTTGCTGTAGTAACTTCACCGCTCTCACTAGATATTTTTTCTATAAACTCAGAAATTTGGCTCAAAGGTGCTGCGTGCAACTCTATATTTTTTTTTGTAATCGCTTTTAAATTTCTCATTAGAGCTAACTTAGAACTATCTGGGATTGCAATATGAAGTGTTTTTTTATCCATTTTAAATGGAGCAACAAAATTTACCTTTATGTAATTCGAAGGTAATACTGTCTTTATATCCGGAGAGACTTGTACTTTTTTTAAATCAATTATATCTAGATTCTGTTCCTTAACTAAAATATCTAATATTTTTTGTTCATCAGTAAGTTTAAGATCAAAAACAGCCTCAATTTGTGATTTATTGCCTTCAGAGCTTTTTTTCTTAATATTAATTAAATCTTTTCCTGAAATAACATCATTATCAATCAATACGTTGATTAAATTAATTTCACTTTCTCTACTAATTTTAAGCATAAAAAATTATAAAATTCTCGGCGCTATAAACACCAACAATTCATTTAGTTTATCTGATTTTTGGTTACCTTGAAACATTTTTCCTAAAATAGGCACTTTAGAAACTCCTGGAACAGCATCTTTTGAACTAGCAACGTCATTCTTTTTAATACCACCAATTACAACAATATCGCCATCAGCTACTAATAACTTTGTGGTAATTTCCATTTTATTTATACCAACTGCACCTGGATTAGTTCTATCTGGAGTGTCGTTATTAACTTGTATTTCCAAAAGCACGTTCCCATCACCAATAATACTTGGTTTTATTTTTAAGATTAAAGCAGCATCAACTAACTGAGGTGCACTATCACCACTTCCAGGTAATTGAATTTGAACACCTTGTTTAATTTGTGCTGTTTGGTTATCTAAAGAAAATAATTTTGGATTTGAAATTGTTTTACTTATTCCCTCAGTTTCTAATGCATCTAATTGAACTTTTAAGACTGCTGAACCTGTTCTTCTTAAGATTCCAATGCCGCTAGTTGCAGCTCCTACAGCACCTGATTGAAATAAAGTATCATTAGATGAACCTATCGCAGCTGTATCAGCTGAGATAGCTCCTCCGCCGCCCTCTGTTTCACCAACGGTTGATGTGCCTAAGCTTCCTCCAACTCTTTCTCTATTTCTTGTATAAGCTCCCCCTAATTTTGTTCCTAAAGCACGTTCGAAACTAGAAGTTGCCTCAACTATAAATGCTTCCATTAAAACTTGTTTTGTTCGAACATCAATTTCTCGAACAACTTTGTCTACAACATCTAAATCTTTTTCTTTCCCTCTTACAATAATTGATCTTGTTGTTGGTTCTTCTGTGACTTGTATTGGAACAAATGCTCCTGATGCTGAGGTTGATGTAAATAATTCCGTTATTGTTTTTTTAGCTTCTGTTGGTGAAATATAATATAATCTAAAAATTTCTGAGACGATGGGCTCAACAGAGTCTTCTAGTTCTACTTTTTTCTTAACAGCCTGAGCTCTTGCAGATTTATAACTTTCTTGTGATGTAAGCGTTGCCGGTGTTGCAACTCTTATAATATTACTGTTTACATCTATATCCGCTGCATAATTTTTCATATCGAGTAACGCGTTAAAAGCTTTATCCCACGGGACATTTATTAATTCAGCAGTGACTGAACCTGCAACATCCTCGCCAACAAGAATATTAATTCCACCAATTTTAGCCATTAAGTTCATCGCTTCTTCATAGTCCATGTTTTGAAACTTAAAGGTAATATTTTGTTTTAATTTTGGATAATCTTCTGAGATTAATAGATAATTCCTCTCTTTAACCGATGATATTTTTTTTCTTTTTTGTAATTTAATAACGTCTGCTTCAACTGGAACAGGTCCCATTTTTGCATCTTTTTCAAGTTCTGCTTTTCCAAATTCTTTTACGTCTGTTTTAATAAGAGGTGTATTATGTTTAAAACCTTTAACTTTTTTTCCTGGTTGTGCACAACCTGTCACTAAAAATGTAACGAAAATCAAACTGATTATAATTTTATAATAATTTGTTCTCATTATTATTTATTTCTCTCTATTATTTGGTTTTTAAAATTTATAACTACTAAAGAGTCTTTTTCTCTTTCAAAAACAATTTCTTTAGTATCAAGTGCTATTAATCTTACACCGGGTGTTAATTCCTCAAATAGCGCTAAAGTTAATACATCACCATTTTCATCTATTAATGATGCAAACATATTTTCACCCCCCTCAACAACACCAACAAGTTTATAATTAAAAACACTTAGATCTTTTCGATCTTCGTCGGTTGCTGCTATTAGTTTAATTGAATTTCCACCTCCTAAAGAGCCATCACCAACAAATGGGTCGTTTAAGGGTAAAGGTTCTTCATTACCTACCTCAGAACTTATATTTGCACTTTGAATTGCTTGTTCAGCTTTAACTTTTTTATTAATTTCTTTTGCTTTTTCTATAATGTTTTTGTCTTTGTCATGACTATCGGCTTGCACCAAATTTGAATAAAGTGAATAAATTAACAGGATTAAAATTATTTTAAAAAAATTCATCTGTTAAACCTACTATTGTTAATGTTCCATTTACTTTTATCGCCCCGGTTGAATCTCCTTTTACCACTTTGATGCTCTCTTTGTCAAAGTTTAACATCTTTTGTGATAGTGATAACTGTCTCTTAAACTTGATATAACCGATAAAATTGCCTGTTATTTCAAAATCTACAGGAATAGTAAAATAAGCAACATTTGCTTTTTTAGCTTTAGTTTTTGCATTGTTTGTTTTTGCCTTTTTACCTGTTGCTTTAGCTATAGCAGCCGCCTTTGTAACTTGTTGAATTTGCCTTTTTTCAATTTTTGAAATTACTAGATTATTTGCACCAGCAAATTCACTTAAAGTTTGATATAAACCTTCCACCTCAGCCCTTGTGTGAAATAATGTTGAATATTGTTCATACCTAGGTTTTAATTTTTTAATCTTTGCATTAGCAACATTAATATCATTAATAAACTTATTAGTTTCCTCTATTTTTAAATTCATATCGTCCAATTGTGCTTTCTTTTTATTAACGATTGGATTTAAAACTCCATAAAAAATAATTAAAAAGAATACGACAGCACCAACAGAAATACCAAGTTTGATCCAGGTTTTTTTATCAACATTCTTTAATTTCGCCTGAATATCCTCAAGCTTAATGTTTTTTAAATCAATGTTTTTTAAATTTATATTTAAATTCATAACTATATATTTTTAACTTTTACAAAAATTCTAAATCCTTTCATTGTTGCGCCTCCTTGAACTCTCTGAGGTAATCTCATAGAGGAAAGTGATGCCTGATCAATCAGTTTTTTACTTCCTAAGTTTTCAATAAACTTTAATATATCTTGGTCGCTTGCTGCTATTCCTTGGATCGTCACTAAATTAGTTCCATTATATTCCACCTGATCAAATCTTACTCTGGTTGGGACACTTGATGCTATCTGAGCAAGAACTCTATAACTTAATTCTTTATTAGATTTAAGACTGTTGCTTAATTTTAAAGTTGTTTGCATGAGATTTAGTTGCTTAGATATTTTTTTTAACTCGACCATTTTTTCAGAATGGGTCTGCTGAACTTGTGTGTAATTTTTTAGTTTTTTATTATAAGAATGAATGTTCCAAAAAGATAAAGTAAATAAAATTAAATATATTCCACCTATTACAGCTGCCAATCCCTTGAAAGCAAAACCAGAAATTGCTTTCATTTTTTTCTGTTGGAACATGCTTTTTCTATTAGGTAATAAGTTAATATTTTTTGCAGCAGTTACGAATTTATAATAGCCAAAGACATCTAGCTTTCTAAATGCAAGTCCGATTGATGTAGTTAAATATGATCTGTTAGGTAAATCTAATTCTTTTTGAAATTGTTGTGGCACTTTTAATCCTTCTACAGGATCAAATAAATTAAAACCTACATTTAAAAGGCTTTGTCTGAAAAAGGATAAATATTCTTCAACATTATCTAAGTCTGAAACCACTTTTAAATTTCTTATTCTTTTCTCATATTTTGTCTCGAAATCTTGAACTGCTTGTTTTACTTGAGTGACATATCTTCTAACCAAAGCAGCTTTCTCTTCAGAATCTTGTGAGCCTTGAAGTATTTTTCTATCCTGTCCTCTTAAGAAAATATCTGTTATTATTGGATTATTATCATATAAAATCATTAAATAATTTTCATCTAATCCAAATTCTAAAACTGCTGTTAAATTCGCATCCTCTGACTTATTTGAGATTTGATTAATTTGGTCAACAGCAGATTTTAATGCAAAACATTTAACATCAATTATAACTGGATTTAATCCAGCAGCTTTTACAATCGAAACATAATTATTTATATCTGCTAATTTAGAAGCAACAAATAAAATGTCCATTGTGTTGTCTTTTTGATTTCGATTAATAACTTGATGAAATATAGAATAATCATCTAAGTTGTCAGTCAATTGAACTAAGTTTTCCCAAAGAGAATTCGTTTCAATAGCTTTTTGTAACTCTTCATCTTTCATCAAAGGTGCAGTTACTACTCTTATAATTGCACTGGTAACTGGTATAGAAATAGCAACATTGGAAGTGATTGTTTTAGATTTTTGAATAGCTAGTGTTAATTCTGTAGTTATTTTTTCTGCATTCTCTAAAACAGAACTTTCATCAGGAATATCAATTTTATGAGTATAAAATTTTTCTAAAACCCACTGATTTGACTTATCAGCATTAATTTGAGCTAATCTTATACTTTTATTATTTAATTCAACTCCAACTATTTCCTCACCTTGTATGGAAGATTTTCCAATTTTTGATTTTAAAAAATCTAATGCTTTTGTAAGAGAATTATTCTTTTTTATTGACGGTGATTTAGGAAGTTTTATTCCATCTAATGATGGTTTTTTTAATTTAATATTTTTTAATTTACCGAATAAATTTGAAAATTTTTCTTTTGTAGATGAAGGCTCTTTTTTATTTTCTTCATTAACATTATTATTTAAAATATTTTTTTCCTCATTTTTATTTTCGGCATTTTGATTAACAATCGGCTGGCTTGTTTGTGGTTCGGGAACTTCTGTTTGTGTAGCTGTTGGGGTCGTTTCATTTGGAGAAGAGACTTTTGTTTCTTCTTCTTGTTTTAAATTTACTTGTTGTTCATTATTCGATGAAATTTGACTTTGTTCACTTTGTTTTTTTAATCTCTCACTTTCTGCGTGGATGTCGTCAAACCATTTTTCTAAAATAGGTATAGCTTCATCTAGATTTTGAGTACCTGATGAAGAAATTTTTTGTTTTCCATCAATATAAAGTCTACCAACCCAATTTTTTGATTTAAGTTCACCCTTATACTTGTCTTGTCTTACATATATATGTAGTCGACCATCTTTTTTGTGTATTACCTGGTGTTCATTTTTATTTTCGGGTTCTTTATTATCATTTTCTGGGGATTGAGTTAAATTATTGGCTGAACTTACATCTGGTTTCTCATTGTTTTCAACATTTGGTTGATTTTCAATATTTTGTTCAGCAGGAGGCTGATTTATCTCTTGAGTTGTATTATTTTCATCAACTTTTGATTGAGTATCAGCTTCACTTACTTCATTATCATTTTTTATAACGTCGTCTTTATTATCTTCGCTCATAAATTTTCCAATCGAAAAATAAATTTTTCGAATCTCTAACACAATTTAGATAAACTCTAACACAAATTTGAAAAATGTCTAACACAAATTTTATAATTTATTGTTCATTCTGAGCTTATTTTTAAAAAAGCTAGTAAAATCAACATTTTTTTTACTTATTTATTTTTGAAGCTTCAAAATTAAAAATGAGCAAATTTTATAAATCTCTAACACAATTTATTATTTCTCTAACACAATCATAAATTATCAATTGTGTTAGAGTTTAATGATTTTTATTTTTCATTTAAAAACACAATAAAATCAACAATTATTTTGATTTTTGAATTTATTTAGTATTTTGTGTTAGAGTTTAATTTTTTTGTGTTAGAGTATTCATGTCAGCAAACAAATCTTAAAATTAAAATCAGTTTTAATAATATTATTATCAAAAGTTGTATTATTTTTACTAAATTTTTAGTTGAAATTGATTTAAATCCTAAAAAAAAAATAAAATTCAACTTTAATTAGAAATTTTTGAAAAAAAAGATGAATATTTTTTATTTTTTAGTTTGGGTCCCCTCTTATGTCAGTAGAAAACTCTTGGTAAATCAAAACTGAGATAGTTTGTAAATTTTTAATTACTCTTTCGTAATCCCAAGTTAAATCCACGTTGTTACAATTAAGTTCTTTAAAATAATAAACTTTAGCCATTGGTATTGATGGATCAATTTCTTGAACAAGAATGTTTAGTTGATTGGTTTTTTTTTCAATTGTAAAATTGTATCTACAAACATTTGAAGTAGCCCAAAATAATATCGATGATAAAACAATTGCAAAAGTTATCATAACTTTTGGTAGAGAGATCATAATTATTATCCGTCTACTGTAACTATTGTTAAATCATCTTTTTGTATTCTTCCAGAGCTAATTAAATCTTCTATCATTTTTTGTAATCGTTTATTGTTAGGTGTGCTTTGATATTTTTTTATATAATCTTGGAAACCTTCTTGTCCTAACATTTCTCCATTATTATTTTTCATTTCTGTTATACCGTCTGTAAATATATACATTGAACTTTCTTTAAAAGAAATTATTTGTTCTGTAAATTTAAAATTAGGAGCGATGCCGAGCGGTGGACCAGCTTCATCTATTGTTTTAAAGTTTCCATCTTTTGAAAATATTAATGGAGGTTCATGACCTGCGTTAGATAAAAGTAATTCATTTTTATTTTTGTCATATACACCTACTATCATTGTAACGAACATCCCTCTTGTTGTTGTTTCGCAAATCTCATCGTTCAAAATTTTTAAAAGACTCGAAGAAGAAAAAATTGTTTTACTTAAACATCTATAAAGACTCGATGCCTTTGACATTAGCAATGATGATTTAATTCCTTTTCCAGAAACATCCGCTACACCAAAACCATATTTGTTATTACCTAAGTCAGAAAAATTATAAAAGTCTCCTGATACAACTTTAGCTGGGATATTAATTCCTGCTATCGGAAAATCATCATTTTTATTTTCAGACAATAAAGTTTTTTGTATCTCACCAACGATTTCAATTTCTTTTTGCATTCTATTCTTATCGATTAGTTCTTTTGCAGTCTTAGCATTTTTAATTGCGAGAGCCGCTGGTCCAGATAGAGTCTCTAATAATTTTCTATCATTCTCTTCAAATAATTTTGTATTAGTTTTTTTATTTAAACAATGAATAACACCAATACATTCGCCAGATACTAAAAGTGGTGAACACAAAACTGAATAAGTAGTGAAATTTGTTTTATTATCTAAATCAAAATAAAATTCTGCTATCTCTCTTACATCTTTCCTTACATCTCCAACTCTAATACATTTTTTACCCAATGCTGCTCTACCCATTACACCTTGAGTTAATGGTATCTCAAAGTCCTCTAAGTAAGCTTGATACTTAGATGCAATACACTGAAACACTTGTCTCTTTTCCTCTATTAAAAATATATTAGCAGCTTGTGCGTTAATTCTTTTTATAATTGTTTCTAAAGCGTTTTGTAATGTTTCCTTAAGATCTAATGATCCTGCTAACTCTTGATTCATTTGAGTTATTAAAGCAAGATCCTGCCTTGAGTTATCCTCAACCCTATTTACCTCTATTTTTTTCGCACCAAAAATCATAATTATATTGGCAATTTATAACTTTTTTGATAATTTTTAAATAATGGAATTAATCATATATTCAAACAATTTTTACCTACACATCTATGATGCTTTCATGTTAGTTCAATATTGCATCGATGGAATTGTAGAAATTGCAGCAAATATAAAATTATAGTTTGTGTTGTTCATTTACTTTGTCGTTTTTATTTTAGGTTCGCTGTGGGGATCTTTTTGCAATGTATGCATTTATAGACTGCCTAAAAAGGAAAATATTGTAAGCGATAGATCTAAGTGTAGATCCTGTAAAAAAAAAATTAATTGGTATGACAACATTCCTTTAATTTCATATTTGGTTCTTAAAGGTAACTGCAGGTGCGGTAAAATTAAAATAGATTTTCGTTATTTCCTTGTTGAATTAGTTACTGCTTTAGGTTTTTTAAGTATTTTCTATTTATATGGGATATCAATAACGACATTGCTATTGATTATCTTAACAATCTTTTTTGTTATTATTTTTTTTATTGATCTAGACCATTTTATAATTCCAAATGAATTAACATTCCCTTTAATGATTATAGGTTTCTTGAAATCATTTGATCCAAATATTAATTTAAGTTTGTTTCCTAATTATTTGGACTCTTTAATCGGTGGAGTGTTCGGTTATATTTTAATTTGGGGTATTATTACTTTGTATCTGAAAATTAGAAAGAAGGAAGGAATGGGATTAGGTGATGCGAAACTTTTAGCTGCAATTGGTTTTTGGTTTGGATGGTACTCTATTCCGTATGTAATCTTTTTATCTTCTTTAAGTGCTTTGCTAATTGCTTTACCAAGTTTAATTAATAAATCCAAAAGTTTGAGTTCACAAATACCTTTTGGTCCTTACTTAATTTTTGGAACAGTGGCATATTTAGTTGTAAGAAATTATTTAACTTTTATTTGATTAAAGTTTTAATTTTATTAAATGCTTCATCAATTTGGTCTTTTTTATTTCCTCCAGCTTGAGCAAAATCTTTTCGACCTCCCCCGCCTTTACCACCTATAATTTCAGAACCTGCTTTTACAAGTTCAACAGCATCATAATTTTTTGTTAGACTATCAGTAACACCGATAGCTAATCCTACTTTATCATCTTTGTTTGCACACACTACAACTATTCCCTCTTTTAAATAATTTTTACCTTCATCGACTAATTTTCTTAGATCTTTCGGAGAAAGATCATTAATTTTTTGGAATCTCACTTTTATATTATTTATATTCTCATCTTTAATAATATTTTTATTCTTATCACTAAGAACATTTTTAATATTCAGGGCTTCTAATTGTTTATTTAATTCTTTTATAATTATTTTTTTATCAGTAGAACCTATATTAGGAATACCACCCAATTTTTTAATTTCATCTGACAAATCATTAATTTGATCTTGATCTTTTTGTATAGCAACATTTAAGTTTTTTTCTTTTTCTTTTAAATATTTTTCTAATTGTTTATCTCGTAATGCTTCTACTCTTCTCACACCTGATGCTATTGCAGATTGACTTACAACTTTAAATTTTCCAACCTCACTTGTATTTCTCACATGTGTACCTCCACATAACTCTGTTGAAAAATATTTATTACTTTCCTCACCCATAAAAACTACTCTTACTTCTTCTCCATATTTTTCTCCAAAGAGTGCCAAAGCACCATGTTCCATGCCTTCCTTAGGTGTCATTAGTCTTGTAATCACCTCGCTTTTATTATCAACAATCTGATTAACAATTGTATTAATCTTATCTAATTCATTTTCGGATATCGGTTTCATATGACTAAAATCAAATCTAAGTCTATCTGGTGCAACTAAAGATCCTTTTTGCATTACATGCTTACCTAAAGTTCTTCTTAAAGATTCATGGAGTAGATGAGTTGCAGAATGATATGCCCTAATATTTTTCCTTCTTTCAAAGTCTATATTTAATTCAACACTGTCATTTAAATTAATTTTCCCTTTTTTTACTTTACCAGAGTGAATAAATAAATCTCCAAACTTTTTTTGTACATCATTTACAATAAAATTATTGTCGCCACATTTAATTGTACCAGTATCACCAAGTTGTCCACCTGACTCACCATAAAAAGGTGTTTGGTTTAAAATTATATGTCCCTCCTCACCTTCAGATAATGAATTTACCTCTTTGTTATCTTTTATAATAAATTTTATTATTCCCTCTGATGTATTTGTCTCGTAACCTAAAAATTCTGTTGGCTCAGTTTTATCTTTAATAGTGAACCAAATTTCTTCTATGGATGTATCACCAGACCCTTTCCAATTTTTTTTAGCAAGCTCTTTACTTTGTTTCATTAAATTATCAAATTTTTCGTGATCTAATTTTAAAGATTTGTTTTTTAAAATATCTTCTGTTAAGTCTAGTGGAAAACCATACGTATCATAAAGCTTAAACGCTACTTCACCTGATAATTTTTTATCGACTTTTGTGATCTCTTCATCCAAAATTTTGATACCTCTATCAAGTAGAACCAAAAACTTTTCCTCTTCCATTCTTAAAGTTTCTTTAATTAATGAGCTAGCTCTTTTCAACTCTGGATAATTACCTGACATTTCATCCATCAATGTTTCAAATATATTAAAAAAGACAGGCTTTTTTGATCCGAGTAAGTGACTATGCCTCATACCTCTTCTCATAATTCTTCTTAAAACATAACCTCTACCCTCATTTGAAGGTAAAACTCCTTCAGCTAATAAAAAAGAACTTGCTCTTAAGTGATCTGCAATCACTCTAAAACTTGATAAATTGTTTTTATCAGGCTTAACTTTTAATTCCTCAGAGATAGAACCTATTATTTTTTTAAAGTGGTCTGTTTCGTAATTATCGTGTGTCCCTTGAAGCAATGCTGCTATTCTTTCTAAGCCCATTCCAGTATCAACTGATGGTTTTGGTAAATCAATTCTTTTATCTTTTGAGACTTGTTCATACTGCATAAATACTAAATTCCAAATTTCAATGTACCTATCGCCATCTTGATCTTTTGTACCAGGTAAACCACCTTTCAAATGATCTCCATGATCGTAAAAAATTTCTGAACAAGGACCACAAGGTCCAGTTTCACCCATTGACCAAAAGTTATCTGAAGTTGGTATTTTAATTATTCTATCATCACCAAATCCTGTAATTTTTTTCCAAAGATTAAACGCTTCATCGTCTTCACTAAAAACCGTGAAATAGAGCCTGTTTTTATCTAATCCAAAATCTTTTGTTATTAAATTCCATGCAAGATGAATTGCTTTCTCTTTAAAATAATCTCCAAAAGAAAAGTTACCTAGCATCTCAAAGAATGTATGATGCCTTGGAGTATAACCAACATTTTCTAAATCATTATGTTTGCCGCCAGCTCTTACACATTTTTGAGAAGTGGTTGCTCTTTTGTAATCTCTTTTTTCTAAGCCTGTAAAAACATTTTTAAATTGAACCATTCCAGAGTTTGCAAACATCAATGTAGGATCATTATTCGGGACAAGATTACTAGACTCAACAATTGTGTGATCATTCTTCTCAAAATATTTGAGAAAAGTATTTCTTATTTCATTTAAAGTTTTCTGAGCCATATCTTTTTAAAATACAGTTTTTTTAAATGATGTCTATAACGTTAAAGGGAAAAAAGGCGTCTGTTAAGACGCCTTTTATTACTAATAATGACTATTTAGCTAATTCTTTTTGGCAGGAGCTTCTTCTTCTTTTTGATTTGCTTTTACTTTCTCCTGATCAAGTGGATTACCTTCTATCTTTTTAGTGATCACACCTGCTTTTTCTCTAATTGCCATCTCTATTTCAGCGGCAACATTTGGATTTTGTTCTAGGTAAATTTTAGCATTCTCTCTGCCTTGACCAATCTTTTCACCTTTGTATGCATACCAAGCCCCAGATTTTTCTACAATCTCTGCTTTGGCACCAAGGTCGATCAATTCACCTACTTTACTAATTCCTTTTCCATACATTAGATCAAATTCAACTACTTTAAACGGTGGCGATACTTTATTTTTAACAACCTTAACTCTTGTAGAGTTCCCGATGATTACGTCTTTATCTTTTATCGCACCAATTCTTCTAATATCCATTCTTACAGATGAGTAGAATTTCAATGCATTTCCACCTGATGTAGTTTCAGGACTTCCAAACATAACACCTATTTTCATTCTTATTTGGTTGATGAAAATCATCATTGTATTTGTATTTGATATTGAACTGGTTAATTTTCTCAAAGCCTGACTCATTAATCTTGATTGAAGACCTACGTGATGATCACCCATGTCCCCTTCAATTTCAGCTTTTGGTGTTAATGCTGCAACTGAGTCTATAACTATTACAGAAATAGAACCTGATTTAACAAGTGTATCTGCTATCTCTAGAGCTTGCTCACCAGCATCAGGTTGAGAAATTAACAATTCCTCTGTATTTACACCTAATTTTTTTGCATACACTGGATCTAAAGCATGCTCTGCATCAACGAATGCACATATTCCACCAGATTTTTGAGCTTCAGCGATTACTTGAAGAGCAAGTGTTGTTTTTCCAGAGGACTCTGGACCATAAATTTCAACAATTCTTCCTTTCGGTAATCCACCAATACCTAGTGCTAAATCCAAGCTTAGTGAGCCTGTAGAAATAGACTCTATGTCCATTGCTTTTTTTTGGCCAAGCTTCATTACAGAACCTTTTCCAAAGTTATCTGTAATCTGGCTAATAGCTGCGTCTAAAGCTTTATTTTTCTCTTTATTTTCCAAATCTTTATCTTTTGCTGATTTAACTACTTTTAAGTTATTTTTACTCATATTTTGCCTCTTTTTTTGTGTTTTTTAACATACGAATCATGCCTATAAATGTACACATTTTGTTCTCATAAGCAAGAATTAAAAAATAATAGCCTATTTATTTAACTATTTTGAGATATTTAGCATTTAAAAGTCCAACAGACTTTAAAAGTTCCAGCTGAGACAAGAAAAAGTTTCTCTCTGAATTAGCTAGATTAATTCTTGATGTAAGTAAAATAGTATTTGATTGAATTACATCTAAAGTGGTTCTTCCAAGACCCGTTTCATATTCAACTGTAATACCTTCGTTTGCAATTTCTGCGGCATTAACTTGAGATCTAACAGACGTTAAAGCGCTTTCAGATGATTGAAAACTAGACCATGCACTTGCAACATTCGTTTCATTTGTTCTAAGTGCATTATCTAAAAGAAGTTTTTTTCTATTATTTAATCTTTTACTTCTTTCCAAAAAAGCTGAATTTTTTCCACCTTTGAACAATGGCCAAGTTATTTCTGCTTTAAGAGTTTCTTGATCTCTCTCATCTACCGTTGAACTTAAGTCATTAGATTTGGTGGATTCAGCTGATATTTTAGCAGTTGGTGAAAATTCAGCTATAGCTATTTTAACATCTTGTTGTGATTGTTCATACTCTAGTTTTGCAATTATTAAATCTGGATTATTACCGATAGATAATTCAATAGCTTTACTTAAGCTTTTCGGAATATTGAAATCTAAATTTATACTACCATTAACTAAATCAATATCATCTAAAGGCCCAATAATTTTTTCATAAGTTAATTTTGCTGTTATTAGATCATTTTTTGAATTAATGAATTGAGCTTGTGCACCTGCCAGCGAAGACTCTGATTGAGCTAGATCTGCAAGTGTTATTAATCCATTTTCTAATCTATTTTGATCTGTCTCAACTTGTCTTTCAAGCAAGCTTAAATTTTCTTCATTAATATTTAATTTTTTTTTTGCTAAGGTTAGGCCACTATAAGCCTCTGCTGCTGTCAAGATTATTTCTTGTTCTTTCTTTAATAAATTTGCTTCTGCTAGATCTATTCCAATCTTGCTTTTATCTAAATCAGCTTTACCTCCAAGTCCTTGGAATAAAGTTTGTTCAATTGTTATTTTTTGAGTTTCGGTATCTACATCTGTAACAGCCGTATCTGTTCCAGATCTGTCTGTTAATTTATCAGTGGTTTGTTCGCTCTTAGATCCAGTAATTGTAATGGATGGTAAAAATTCACTTCTAGATATTTTAAGATCTTCTTTAGAAACTAAGATATTTTCTCTTTCGGCATTTAGCTCTGGATTTTTGTAATACGCATCAGATAGAGCTTTCATTAAGTCATCAGCATTCGATTGACCGAAAATTAAGCAATAAAACAAAATTATAAATATTTTTTTATACATCTTTAAATTTTACTCTTTTTATTTGATGCCTATCATTTAAGTCAATAATAATAGAGGAATGTTTTGGCGCAATTTTAAACATATTTTGTGTAATTCTTTGGTAAGTCATCATAAAGTTTAAAATTTCTGAATTATTCATAATCTTATTATTTTTTTTTGTTTTATTTTTTAATTTAAGTTTTTTTTCTTGTTTAATTCTCCAGCGTTTAAGCACATTAAAATTTTTAGCTTTTAAATATAATAAACTATGCATTTGATCAAACAACTTGGAATATTTATTTTTCAATTGATTATTAACGTGTAGTCTCCACTTTTTTTTACTATCTAAATTTTTCTCTAATTTGTTTATTGGCCTATTTAATGTATTTCTTTTCTCTGGTTTTGCTCCAACACACCAACCCTCTAAAATTAATACATCTGGTTTTTTTTTTATCTTATACCAAAGTTTTTTATTGCACCGATCGTCAATTGATTTGTCAAACTTTGGGATCAACATACTATTAAATTTCTTTTTTTTTATATTACAAAAAAGTTTATTCATCATGCCAACGTCGTGTGTTCCGGGCACACCTCTTATTAAAAGTAGGGGATGTTCTGATTTTGATAGTTTTACCCTTTCTTCTCTAGTTTTATAAAAATCATCAATAGAGATCTTGAACACTTTTAATTTAAAATAACTTATTAATATTAATTTTATTAAGGAAGATATGGTAGTTTTGCCAGTACCTTGACCACCAGCAAGCCCTATAATAAATGTTTTATTTTGTGGTTTGTTTTTATTAATCCAAAAACAAATCGGAATTAAAAAACTTTTAATCATTTTTTCTTTATTATTAAATTTTTCTTTTTTAGTTTCCTGTGAAGTAATAAAATTAAAACACTTCTTCTTTACTTTTTGATAACAATCTAAATGATTTTGCATTACTTTTTTTGATCTAGAGGATGGTTTTCACCATCATTAAGTCCAACATTTTTTAATTGAAACGGATCTATACCTTCAACACAAGCTACATTGATACCAAATATTTTAGGATTTATTCTTGGTCTATTATGTGTATGAATTCCACATATTGAACAGAAATAATGTTTTGCAGCTTTAGTATAGTACTGATAAAGTTTTAAAAACTTTTCACCTTTTATAATTTTAAAGTCATTTTCACCCAAAACTCCAATTACATAACCCTTCCTCTTGCATAAAGTGCAATTACATCTCATAACTTTTTCAATACCATTTTCAGGTATTTTTACCTCTGCTTCAAATTCCCCACAATGACATGTTAATCTTTTTTTCATAATTATTGTCTATCCATTATGTGATTTCTTCCATCATTTATTCTCACTTTAAAATTAAACAGCTCTTTTGTTGAGATGTCATTGATACATGCAACATTAATACCATATGTATTTGGGTCTCTTCTTCTTAAATTGTGAGTTTGAATTCCACAATTAGAGCAAAAGTAATGTTTTGCTACTTTTGTTTTGAATTGATAACATTTTAATTTATCCATACCTTTAACTACTTTTAAATCTTCTTTGTTTACAATTGCAGTAATTGCTCCTTTCCTAATACACATTGAACAATTACATCTATATAAGTCTTCAAAATTATCTTTTATATCAATCTCAATTTCTATTTGACCGCAATGACAGGTTAATTTTCTCATTTTGCTTAGTCTATCTATTGTAAAAGTTATCCACAACACAACAATATCTAGTTTCAATGTTCACCTTTTGATTCACTTTTGATTCAATTTCAGACTCAAAATACAACCTATTTGACTACATTTAATTATTAGGCTATAAATTTAAAAAGAACAAAATAAGAACATTTATGAAGATTACAATACCTTATTATTTACATAAAGCTGGGGCTGGTTTTCCATCTCCTGCTACAGACTATATAGAAGAAGATATAGACCTCAATGTTCATCTAATAAGAAATGTTCCGGCAACTTTTGTAATTAGAGTACAAGGTAAATCCATGACTGATGTTGGTATTAATGATGGAGATATATTGGTAGTTGATAAAAGTTTAAAACCAAAAAATTTTTCAACTGTAATTGCAAATGTTCACGATGAATTAGTTGTTAAAAGTTTTGTTCAAGAAAGAGATAAAAAGTTTCTCACTTCAGGATCTAAAAACTTTAAAGATCGAATTTTAATTAACGAAGAAGAAGATATTTTTATTTGGGGAGTTGTAACTTATGTCATCCACTCAGTTTACTAAAAAAATAGCACTAGTAGATTGTAATTCTTTCTATGTGTCTTGTGAAAGATTATTCAATCCTAAAATAAGAAAAAAACCTGTCGTTGTTTTATCTAACAATGATGGCTGCATCATTTCAAGATCTAATGAAGCAAAAGCTCTTGGAATAAAAATGGGAGAACCGTATTTCAAAGCAAAGGATGTAATTGTTAAAAATAATGTACAAGTTTTTTCTTCAAACTATTCTTTGTACGGAGATTTATCAAGAAGAGTAATGAGAACATTAAAAAGATTTAATTCCGATATAGAAGTATACTCGATAGATGAAGCATTTATGGATTTATCAAATTTTCCAGATGATGAAATAGTAAATGTTGGTAGAGAGATAAGAGATACAGTATTACAATGGACTGGTATACCAACTAGTATTGGAATAGCAAAAACTAAAACTCTGAGCAAGGTTGCAAATCATATTGCAAAGAAAAAACAATCAGGTGTTACAAGTTTGATTGGTATTGAAAATCTAGATCCAATACTAGAAAAAATAGAAATAAATGATGTATGGGGAGTTGGTAGACAGTTAACTAAATTTTATCAAAAAAATGGAATTTACAATGCTAAACAATTGAAAAATAAATCTAATACTTGGATAAAAAAATCTTCAAATGTTTTAAGTTCAAGGACAGCAATGGAACTAAGAGGCATACCATGTATAGATCTTGAAAAGACAGCTTCAAAAAGAAAAAGCTGTGTAGTGTCACGTTCTTTTGGTAAAAGAGTTGAAAGTTTTCAAGAATTGAAAGAAGCGGTTGCAAATTATTGTTTGAATGCTTCAGAGAAAGTAAGATCAGAATCTTTAGTCGCAAAATCAATAACAGTGTTTGTTAGAACAAGTCCTTTTCAAAGAAACTTTGGTTATTACTCGAATTCTAAAACGATAGATTTTCCAATTGCAACAAACAACAGTATTGAGATAGTGAAAGCAGCCGTTTCTATTCTAGAAAATATTTTTAAAAATGGTTATCGTTATCAAAAAGCGGGAGTGATGCTAACAGGCTTATCGAATGATACTGAAAGAAAAAATTTATTTTCATCTGATAGAGATGAAAAAATAAATAGTTTAATGAGATCAATTGATAATACTAACTATCGATATGGTAGATCTACTTTAAGCCTTGCAAGTGCTGGGGTTCACAAAAAATGGAATATGAGAAGAGAGTATTCATCAAAGATAGATACTGCAGATTTCTACTGCATGCCAAAAATTAGGATAGGCTAATAGATAGTAAAAGTTTTTATTTACCTATAACAATAAGAGTAAGGTCGTCACTAAGATTTTTGTTATTTGCGTTAGCAGCAATTTCTTTAGCGATAAGATTTAATTCATCATCAGGGTTTTTATTAAAGTTTCTGTTAATAACTTCTTTGGACCCTTCAATGCCAATCTCTTTATTATTTTTATCTAAACTTTCAGATAAACCATCAGTGAAAGCATAAAATCTGTATCCGTTTAATTTAGATTTATTAACAAAATAATTAGATTTTGTAGCTTGTTTAATAACTCCTAGAGGAGGAGATTTGCTCTCAAATTCCTCAAAATTACCTTTGTTATCTCTTATAATAGCTGGTTGATGGCCTGCATTTACCCATGAAATTTCATCTGTAATAATATTATAATTTCCAATAATTGACGTAACAAACATTCCACCAGTTTTAGTTAAATGTAAATCATTATTCATGTGGAACGCCATTTCATTTACATCAACCTTATCACGAGACATGATTTCAAATAGAGTTGAGGCTTTTGCCATAACCATGCCTGCATGAATTCCTTTTCCAGCAACATCAGCAATTATGAAATAAACACTTTCGTTGTGGGGATAAAAACTAAAGAAATCTCCAGAAACCTCTCTTGCCGCAAGATTTATACCATGCACTGGATAATTATCTAAATTTCTTTTGGGTAAGAAATTTTCTTGTACTTTAACTGCAAGCTTAACTTCTCCAGTTATTCTATCACGCCATTTTTTTTTCTCTATTTCACTAGTCTCTAATTTGCTCATTAATTTATTGTAATATAATCCAATGACACCTCCCGCTGTAAAAGGATCTTGAGGTCCCCTAATAGTCAAATCACCAGTTTCTGATTGTTTATCTAATATAGAAATTAAATCATGCTCTACTGATGTTGCATTATGTTCTGCAATATTAAGACCTAATTCTTCTTGAATAGGGCTAACTCTCAATGGATAAAAAGAATTTAAAATCTTTAACAGTGTAAAAGACCCTAAAAAAGCAAATAAGCCTATGGCGATAACACCTATAAACTGAACTTTAATTTGTTCGAGTCTACTTAAATCAGTACCAAGAGTATCTAAATCACTAAAAAAACCAACTGCTAAAGTTCCCCAAACTCCTGCTGCAAGATGAACCGGGATTGCCCCTACAACATCATCGATTTCATATTTGTTTAATAATTCATTTACAAATATAGCTACCACAGCACCAATAATTCCGACAAATATTGAAACTACTGATGTCATTGAATTACATCCTGCGGTGATTGCAACTAATCCAGCTAAAGGACCAAGGATGACATAATATGGATCTGGTTTTTTAAATAATAAAAAAGATATTCCTAAACCTGTAAGCAAACCAAAAGAAGCTGATAAAAAAGTATTGATCAAAATAAGTGGAACAGCTTCATCCATTGCGCCATTACTTCCGCCATTAAACCCAAACCATCCAAACCAAAGAATTAAAGTACCAAGAACTGCTAAAGGAAAACTTGAACCTGTAAATTTACCTTTATTTGCTTTTGAGTATTTACCAATTCTAGGACCTAATATTAAAACTGCAGAAAGTGCGATCCACCCTCCAACTGAGTGAACAATTGTACTCCCTGCAAAGTCTACGAATCCTATAGTGCTCAACCAACCTGTGGTATTTATCTGACCAGTAATGTCTAGCAATTGTCTCTCTACGTCCATATTATTTAAATAACTTGATGACCAAGTCCAATGACCAACGATAGGATAAATTATTCCTGTAGCTAAAATGGTTATAATTATGTAGCCATTGAATTTCATACGCTCTGCAACTGCGCCAGAAATAATTGTTGCAGCTGTAGCAACAAACATTGCTTGAAATACAAAGTATGTCATATATTCTGCAACATCTGTTTTAAAGAAAAACAAGTCAGTACCAAATAGACCATTATAGCTTTTGCCAAACATTAATCCGAAACCAAATATCCAAAAAATTACAACGGAAACCCCGAAATCAGCCGCATTTTTCAAGGCTACATTTATGCTATTTTTATACCGGGACAGACCAGTTTCCATACACATAAAACCAGCTTGCATAATAAAAACTAAAATAGCACAGTTTATTACCCAAAGTGTATCTACAAACGATTTTACAGACTCCAAATTAATAATCTCCATTTTAAAATTTTAGTATTATTTAATAACTTTTACATCAAAAATATTCTGATTTGAGTTTCTATATTTTTCTAAATTTTCCCTTTTAGAAATTAAGATAACCAATAAATTGAATATAACTATCAGCAAAATAGGAATTAAAGTAATAACTGAAATTTTTTCATAAATTAAGAATATATATATAAAAAAAAATAATATTGATCTAATTAAAACATTAAATTTAAAAACTGCTATTATTGAAAGAGAATGTACAACAAGGTTTTTAAAGCTCATTTTAGACGGTCCAAAGTATCTAGTGCCTCTTTCTGAAGGTGTCCCAATTTTAAGTTTTGAAATTTTTGATAAAGCCCCTGAAAAACTACTCCATGTGGCCTTTTCGTTAGTCATGCTTTTCACTAATTCTTTTGGAAGGCATGTAAAATTTCCAAATTTTATAGATCTTCCAGTAAAGGTAAATGTAATAAGTTTGTGAAAAAAATAACAAAATTTAAAAAAAAATCCCTCTGATCTTTTAACTCTCTCACAAACTATTGGCAAATCAGACTGAGGTTCAATTTTTTTTATTAAATCTTTTATTTCATCAGGTCTATCTTCACCATCTGAGTCCATAGGTATAACGTAATCAAAATTATCATTTTCTAAGATAAATTTTAGACCTATTGCGATGGACCTGGCATGACCAACATTTTCTTTTAAATTTATAATTTTTATAGAATTTATTTTTGAGTAGCTGGGAAAACTGTTAGGAACTTTTTCAGTTGATCCATCATTTACAACCATAATAGAGATAATATGATCTATATCACTAACATGATGGTTGATATTTTCAAGAAGCTTAAGTAGAGAATGCCAGTCGTTATAAAGGGGTATTAATATTTTAATTTTCATATTGAATTTATTGAACTCAAAAATCTTATTAAGGATGCAAATATTCCGTGCCCTGAAAATTCTATCACAGCAATTATAAAAATTATTAATATTAATTTTTTATTTTTTTCTAAAAATTCATTCATTTATTACCAAGGCATATACTGTCAATACAAATATAAACATTATAAGTGTCTAGCTTATTTTGATCAACCTCGCCATCCCAAACTGGTCTAGTTTTTAAATGATATGATAAATTTCCTGCATTCCACTCGTTGCCTAAAACAACATTTATTGGTTCTTTAAATTCTCTATTCCATCTCAATTGAACTTTATCTGCAATTTGTTTACCAGGATAATCAGTTCTTTTATTAGTTTCCGTTATTGAAACGTAAGCATATGTAATTGGGGATAAAAGAAATAAAATTAAAAATGATATCATAAAACTTTTATAATTTTGTTTTACAATGTATTTTTGGAAAATATAAACCAACAAAGTTCCAAAAAATAAATAAAAAGGTGTCATCCACATTGTTCTTATTTTTGAACCCATTATCATAGATGTAAAAAGAATTAAAAAAATTGGTAAAAGATTTATTGCTAATAAAAATAAAAGTTTTCTATCCTTTAAATTATAACTAATTTTAATTTTTTTTATGAGAAAATATAACATAACGAAAAATGGAACTAATATTCCAATTTGTTTAAATATAAATATTACTGGATAAATAAGATGATTTAAAAAAGTTGGGCTGTCTGCACTAGATCTCGCTAGTCCATAAGTTATTGTAATAAAATCATTATTAAATAACCAGATAATGTGTGGAATTAATAAAACTAAAAAAACTTCGACAGAAATTAAATAATTAAAATGAAATTTTTTTTCTTTCTTAAAAAATATTAAATAAATAAAAAGTATATCAATTGCTATTAGTAAATAAATAAATAGATATTTAGATAAAAACCCACCAACAGCAAAAATTCCAACAATAACACAATCTTTTAATTTAGGTATTTTTTGATTAAAGACTTTCCATGAATAATAAACTGTCAAAACCCAAAAAGGAATTTGACAAACGTTCACGTTAAATTCGGGGGTCGTGAAATTGTAAAAATAAATACCCTCTAACAATAAAACAGATATGACCGCTAAAATTTCATTATTTAAAATTTCTTTACTGAACTGAAAAATTACAAAAAATGAAAAAATTATAAAGATCTGACTAAGGAGATAATATGCCCAATCGATTGAACCAAAAATATTATAAAAAATTTCTACTATAAATGCGCTCATTGGAGGATGTTTATTAAAACCCCAATCTAAATTACTACCCCAGGCTAAAGCTTCGATTGTATCGAGTGGAAGGTTGTTATTTGTTAAAGATGGAACCAGAGTCCATAAAATTAAATGGATTACCAAAAAAATATAAAAAAGATTTTTTATTTGCTTTTTATAAATCACCATTTATTTGAATTTATACAATTAAACCTTGCTTGACACTACCTATTTGCTGAATATACTTCGAGCGTTTTAAAATAGATAATGGTTAGAATTTCTAAAACTTACGTTCCAAAAGAATCGGAAAAGTATATGTGTGAAAAACATAAAGTGTTTTTTAAAAATAAACTATTAGCTTGGAAGAAGGACCTGGTTAGATCAAATAATGAAGCTTTGTATAATAGTTCTATGGATGATAACAGTACGTCTGCAGATATTGTGGATCAAGCAAGCTCTTATACAGACAAAAATGTTGAGATGAGAGCAATCAACCGACAAATAAAACTGATATCAAAAATAGACTCGGCTTTGAGAAAAATTAAAGATGGAACGTATGGGTTCTGTGAGGAGACTGGAGAACCAATCGGAATTAAAAGACTTATAGCTAGACCAGTTGCAACTTTGTCTATTGCTGCTCAAGAAAAACACGAAAAAGAGGAAAAAGTTTACGCAGACGATGTTTAAGGTTTTGGAATTTTTTCTCCTTTATTTAAATAATCGTATCCCTTTATAACAGCATCTCTCTCGGATATTTCTAAATACCATCTAGAAAGGTTTTTGTAATTTTTAAGTCCTATATCGTGCCAATCGTGTCTTGCAATCCAAGGGAAGGTTGCAATATCTGCTATTGTGTAATTTTCTCCGGCAAGATACTTAGAAACTGATAATCTTTCATCTAAATTTTTATAGATTGAAGTTGATATTTTGAAATATCTGTTTTCACCAAATTCGCTTTTGCCTGGATTGTAATGATGAAACTGATGATGTTGTCCTAGCATTGGTCCCACATAACCCATTTGAGCCATCAACCATTGTGTAACAATATTTTTATTATCAAAGAACTTTCCGCTCTTTTCAGCAAGGTAAATTAGAATAGCTCCAGACTCAAAAATTATTTCATTGTTATCGTGGTCTTTTATAACAGGTATTTTGCTGAACGGGCTAATCTTTTTAAACTCAAGTTTAAATTGATCACCCTTATTTAAGTCAATTGTATTTACATTATATTTAAATCCAATTTCCTCTAACATAATTGATATTTTTTTACCGTTAGGAGTATTTGCAGTATATAACTCAATCACTTTTTACACCAAGTCTATTCTTTATAGTTTTAGAAGATGTGGTGAATTCAAATCTATATTTTTCATTTGGTCTTGCTAATTTAAAACAAGCCCTTGCTGCTAGCGCTCCTTCGTGAAAACCAGATAAAATAAGTTTTAATTTGCCAGGATAACTACATATGTCACCAACTGCATAGATACCTTTTTGATTTGTTTCAAATTTCTCAGTATCTACCTCAATTGTTTTTTTATCAAGATTCAGTCCCCAGTTGGCAATTGGTCCAAGCTGCATAATCAATCCAAAAAAGCCAAGCATATAATCTGTTTTAAATGTTTTAACTTCTTTGTTTTCGTGTGTAATTTCTACACTTTCTAAATTGCTTAATCCCCCTATTCCACTTAATTGATACTTGGTGAATAAATTTATTTTGCCTGATTTTGCTAATTCATGGACTTTATCAACGGTAGCATTAGCACCTCTAAACTCATCTCTTCTGTGAATTAGGTTAACTTTTGAAGTTTTTGATAGTTCTACTGCCCAATCAAGTGCACTATCCCCACCACCAAAAATAGTAACAGTTTTTCCCTCAAATATTTTTTTATTTTTTATAGAATAAAATATAGACTTATTTTCAAACTGTTCACACTCTTTTAAAGAAAATTTTCTTGGCTCAAAAGAACCTACGCCGCCAGCAATAATAACATTTGGGGTGCTAAATTTTGTACCATTACTAGTTTTAACTTCCCAAGTATTGTTATCTTTTTTTACTTCATCAACTCTTTCATTTAAATGAAATTTTATTTTGAAAGGTTCAAGTTGTTTAATTAAATTTTGTGTTAACTCTTCTCCTGTGCATTCGGGTATTGCAGGAATATCATAAATAGGTTTATCTGGATAAAGTTCTATACACTGGCCACCAATTTTATCTAAGTTATCAACTATCTGACAATCCAGCCCAATTATTTTTAATTGATGTGCAGTAAATAATCCTGTTGGTCCTGCTCCAATTATTAAAGCATCTGTTTTTATCATTAAACTTGTTTCTCAGGTAAGTGAACTACTAGACCTTCTGTTTTATCAGAGACTGTTATTTGACAACTAAGTCTACTATTTTTTTTTGGTTCATAAGCCTGATCTATCATATCGTCTTCGCCTTCACTTTTTTCATCTAACTTATCATACCAATCATCTTTGACATAAACGTGACAAGTAGCACAAGCCATACTGCCTCCACAATCAGCGTCTATTCCAGGAATGTCATTCTGTACAGCCCCTTCCATGACCGTCAGTCCATTCTGCACATCTATAGTATGTTCTTTTCCATTATGCTCAATGTATGTAATTTTTGCCATTAATTTATATATAGGTATAAAAAAAAATAGGGCAAGTATTTCTACTTGCCCTATTTAAAATTTCAACTCGGTTGAAGCTTATTATGCTCTTCTTCCTGAGTTTGCAACTGCACAAGACCATATAATAATACCGAAAGCGATCTTATTAACGAAGTCTGCTAAGTTGTAAATTACGTTTAATGAGTTAGCGTCTACTCCACCTGTTAAGTATCCGAAGATATAACCTAGTGGGTAAATAGCCCAACCTACAGTAACGATCATTCTTAAAGCGCTGAATGCTGTTACTAATGATTTGTTACCAGATTTAGCAGCAACTTTACCTGCTTCACCAGAAAAGATTTCATATAAAATGTAAATCCATCCAGCCATTCCGATTACAAAACCAAGAGTAGCATTTATCATTCCTGCTTCTCCAAGATAACCACCAATTAACATCACTAAAGAACCGATTAAAATTCTCCAGAATATTCCTGTTGGTACTTTCTTAACTGCAGATAGAATTAGATAAAATTCTACTAACTGTAGTGGTACAGTAATTAACCAATCGATGTATCTGTAAACAGTTGGAGTATCACCTGTTTCAACCCAAACCGCTCTCATGTACATATAGTGGATAAATGCAATACCTGTTACTAATCCAGCTACGTTTACTGATTTTCTCCACTGAGCACCGACGTTTGCTTGCTCCATAAAGAAAAATGCTGTAGCTGCCAACATACCCATTGAAATTAGCCAAAATGAAATACCTACGAAATCATCTGTAGCTAAGAAGGCTGTTGCTGAGTTAGCTGCTGTAGTAGCTCCGAAAAGAACTAGCACTAAAGCTAACATTTTCATTGTTTTCATAAAAAACTCCCTCTTTAGTTAGTTTTTTTTAGTTTAAATTTAAACTACGGCTTTTATTCAAAGCCAAAGTTGGGGTCTAATTATCAAATATAATAGGGTATTAGAAGTATAAATTTGAAGCTATTTTTGTTGATTTTGCTAGGTTTTTGAAATTTAATACAACTTATAGATACATAAAGCTCAATTTTAACTAATTATGAATCAATTTTAATAAAAATGGATTTTAAGGAAATATACCAAAAATCTATTAGCAAACCCGAGGAATTTTGGAGAGAAATTTCAGATGATATCTTCTGGTTTAAGAAGCCTACTAAAATATTAAATAAAAATAAGCCTCCTTTCTACAAATGGTTTGAAGACGGAATTACAAATAGCTGTTATAACGCTCTAGACATTCACATTGATGAAGGCAGAGGTGATAAAACAGCCTTAATTTATGACAGTCCTATAACAGGTAGCAAAGCTAAATTCTCATTTAAACAATTAAAAGATAAAGTTTCTAAGTTTGCAGGTGCATTGTCAAATCAAGGTGTGAAAAAAGGAGATAGAGTTATCATTTATATGCCAATGGTACCAGAGGCGGTAGTTGCTATGCTAGCTTGTGGAAGAATTGGCGCTATTCACTCTGTTGTTTTTGGTGGTTTTGCATCAAATGAGCTTGCAAGCAGAATAGATGATAGCAAAGCAAAAGTATTAGTGACTGCTTCATGCGGTTTTGAGCCAGGTCGAACAGTAGAATATCGGCCTCTTGTAGATGGAGCACTAAAACTTGCTAAACATAAAGTAGAAAAGGTAATTTTTTTTCAAAGAAAAGGTCATGAAATTAAACTTAATGCTCCATTAGAAATAAGTTGGGACGAATCCTTGTCGAATGCCAAGGATACGGATTGTGTAGAGATGGGCTCAAATGAATTTGCATATATTTTATATACATCTGGCACGACTGGAGTACCAAAAGGTATTGTAAGAGACATAGGGGGTCACATAGTTGCTCTAAAATGGACTATGAAAAATATTTATAATATCGATACTAATGATGTATGGTGGTCAGCAAGTGATATTGGTTGGATTGTTGGTCACTCCTACATTGTATACGCTCCATTATTTAAAGGGTGCACAACCGTTCTATTTGAAGGAAAGCCAGTTGGTACGCCTGATGCTGGAGTATTTTGGAGAATAATATCAGAATATAAAATTAAATCTTTGTTTACTGCTCCAACAGCGTTTAGAGCTATTAAAAAAGAAGATCCTGAGGGAAAATTCTTTTCAAAATATGATTTAAGCGCATTTGAATCTTTATTTTTAGCAGGGGAAAGAGCTGATCCTGACACAATTAAATGGGCAGAAAATTTGTTGAAGATTCCTGTGATAGACCACTGGTGGCAAACCGAAACTAGCTGGGCTATTAGTTCTAATTGCACAGGTATAGAAATGCAAGAGACAAAGTACGGTTCTGCTTGTAAAGCTGTGCCGGGTTATGATGTAAAAATTATTAAACCAGATCAAACTTTAGCTAAACCTAATGAAATGGGAGATATAGTTGTAAAATTACCTTTGCCACCAGGAACATTTCCGACACTGTGGAATGCAGATAAAAGATACGAGGAAAATTACATGTCAAATTATAAAGGTTATTATCAAACTTATGATGCGGGACATATTGATGAGGACGGTTATATTTGGATAATGTCTAGAACAGATGATATAATAAACGTTGCAGGACATAGATTGTCTACAGGACAAATTGAAGAAGTATTATCAGAACATCAATCAGTTGCTGAATGTGCAGTCATTGGAATTAAAGATCAACTTAAAGGACAATTGCCGATAGGATTAATAGCTTTAAAAGCTGGAGTTACAAAAGAAAATGAAACTATTTCAAAAGAGTGTATTCAAATGGTGAGAGATAAAGTTGGACCAGTTGCAGCTTTTAAAATAGTAATAGTTGTTAAAAGACTTCCAAAAACAAGGTCAGGCAAAGTATTGAGGGGAACTATAAGAAAAATTGCTGATAAAGAAGATTATAAAATGCCTGCAACTATTGATGATCCTGCTATTTTAAATGAAATTACTGAGGATTTAATTAAAAATAATATTCTTAAAAATTGACTAAGATATAGGTAATAGGCTTAAATTTGAAAACATCGGTTATAATTGCTAACTTTAATAACGATAAATACATTGAGCAATGTATTAACTCCCTAAAATCTCAAACTTATAAAGATATAGAAATTATCTTTTTTGATGATAATTCCTCAGATAATTCTTTAGATATAGTTAAAAAATTTTCAAATGTCATAGTTATAGAGAATAAAAATCAAACAAATTATGGATCTCTTAATCAATTAAATGCTTTTAAAGAGTCCATAAATCGATGCACAGGTGAATTGATTTTTTTTCTAGATAGCGATGATTATTTTCATGAAAAAAAGTTGGATACCATGGTTAATTATTTCAAAAATAATGAAGAAACTAAAATTGCATTTGATCTTCCAATTAATGTATACGAGAATTATAATTATTTAGAAAAAGGAAATAAAAATTTTTTAAAAACTTACTGGCCTTTCATTCACCCTACTAGTTGCATAACAATAAGAAAGGAAGTTGTAGATGAATTATTTGCGTCTATATCATCCAAAAATTTTGTTGATGTTTGGATGGATCTTAGAATTTGTTTATATGCACAATATATTTTAAAAAATTTTAATAGGGTCAATGAAAATCTTACTTACTATAGAAAAACAGAGAACAATGTATCCTCAAAGTTCAAAAAATATTCAAAAAATTGGTGGAAACGTAGAAATCAAGCTCACGAGTACTATCAATCTTTTTGTAAAAATAATGATATTAAGTTTGAAAAGAACCTAGACTATTTATTAACAAATTTTATTTGTTTATTTATAAAAAAATTAAAAATTTAATTAAAAAAAACGGAATTTATCAGTAAAAGCCTAAATGAATTCCAATGGAGTTCCTTCTGGTTCTCCAATCAATGATCCATTTTTCATTTTTATCTTACCTGCAATTATAGTTGCTACTGGTGAGCCTTTAAACGTCTCGCCGTGATAAGGTGACCATTTACATTTGCTTTGCATATCCTTGTTATCGATCGTAATTTTTTTGTTTAAATCTACTATTGTAAAGTCGGCATCAAAGTCTTTTTTGATGTATCCTTTATTTTTAATACCAAATATTTTAACAGGGTTTTCACAAATAAATTTTATTAATTGTTCTAATTTTAATTTTCCATTATTTATATGGTTTAACATAACAGGTAGTAATGTTTGTACTCCCGGCATGCCTGAGGGTGAGTCTGGATAAATTTTATCTTTATTAACCTTTAAGTGTGGCGCATGATCTGAACCAATTGTATCATTGTAATTATTTCTTATTGCGTACCAAAGACGATCTTGATGAGTTTTATCTCTAATGGGTGGATTCATTTGGGCATATGTGCCAATTTTATCGTAACAATCAGGTGCACAAAACGTTAGGTGTTGAGGCGTTATTTCAAATGTTATGTTACCTTTGTTTTGAGACAGAAAATCTATTTCTTCTTTTGTAGTAATATGAAGTATATGTGCCTTCTTATTAAATCTTTTTGCTATTTTGACAATTTTTCTAGTTGAAGACATAGCCACTTCCTCGTTTCTCCAAACAGGATGTGTTTTCACATTGCCTTTTTCAATTAATTTTTTTCTAATTTTAAGTATTTCTTCATCTTCCGAATGTACTGCAACTACCTTTGACGCATGCTTAAACACTTTTTCTATATCATTTTCTTTGTCCACTAATAAATTTCCTGTTGAAGATCCCGCAAAAAGTTTTATTCCACAACATCCTTTTAAATCTTGTAATTTTTCTAAGGTTTCATAATTTTCAGCTGTAGCTCCAAAAAAAAATGCGTGATTACAGTACATTTTTTTTGCAATATTTATTTTTTTTTGGAATTCCTCAAAATTAGTAGTAGGTGGTTTTGTATTTGGCATTTCAAAAACCGAAGTTATGCCTCCCATGACCGCTGCTTTACTCCCAGAATTAAGATCTTCAGTATCTGTTGAGCCCGGTTCTCTAAAATGAACTTGAGTATCAATACAACCAGGAAGAATTGTTAAATTTTCCGCATTAAAAGTTTTCTTTGATTCTTCCTCTAAACTTCCTATTTTTACGATTTTACCTTGTTTAATGCCAATATCTTGTTTTTCCAGTTTTCCACTAATGAAGCAATTACCGTTTATAATTTTTAAATCTAACATTATTACAAAATTCTTATTATATTATAAAATATAAGTTATCAATTATGATTAATGAAAAATTTGTGTTTATTCTAGAAGACAGAGGAGTTTTGTTCATTAATGGAGCTGACACAAATGAGTTTCTTCAAAATTTAATAACAAATGACATTTATAAAGTTAATGATAATAACAGTTGTTATGCCTCATTGTTAACTCCTCAAGGTAAGTATTTATATGACTTCATAATTGTAAAACATAAAAACGGTTTTTTTTTAGATTGTGAAAAAAGTATTGCAGAAGAGCTATATAAAAAAATAATCTCTTATAAATTGAGATCTAAAGTGGAGATTTTAAATTTAAGTAACGAATTTGTTGTTGCTGCTTTTTCATATTCTAAATTTTTAGAATTTGAAGGAGCTCAAGACTTACCTGGTTTCACCACTAAATATAGAGAAGATCCAGTCTTTCTAGATCCTAGAAATAAAGAATTGGGGGGAAGATTAATAATTAATTTAGAGAAATTATATTTGTCTTTAAAAAAATTAGATCTTAAATCAGAGGATCCTGGAATATATTATGATTATAGTTTCAATCTGGGAATTCCTCAACTGCAAACACATTTATTAAAAGAAAAATTATTCGGAATTGAATGTAATTTTGAAGAGCTCAATGCAATAGATTTTAAAAAAGGGTGTTATATAGGACAAGAAAATACTTCAAGAATAAAACTTAAAAAAAAATTAAATAAACGACTTTTACCTTTTAAAATTATAAATGGCTCATTGTCAAAAGATGATAATATTAAATACAACGAAAAAGAAATTGGAAAGGCTTTGATATCAAAAAAATATAGCTTTGGTTTGGTTAAATTAAATAATGATATTTTCAGTTTTGATAAGATTTTTAAATGTGGGAATGCAGAAATTAAATTCTTTAAACCTGATTGGCTTAAATTATGAAAAAAAGGTTAATAACAAAAACCTCTAAAATTAAATTTAAACCATTTGATAATTATGGAAGTGTTTTTAAAGGCATGGATTGGCACAAAATAACTTATGACAAAAAAACAGGTCAAGGAAGCTATATACTTAAATTAAAACCTAATACTCAAACTCCTTTACACAAACATACTAATTATGAGGAATTTTATATCTTGGATGGGCAATTAATTGATAAAGATAATACTAAATTTAATAAAGGGGACTTTGTAAGTTATAAACCTGGCTCTTATCATTCATCTCATACAAAAAAGGGTTGTACACTTTTAGTTTTTATGAGGAAAAAAAATAAATTATTATAAATTATTGGTGCGGCCGGAGAGACTCGAACTCTCATGGGGAAGCCCCACTTGGCCCTCAACCAAGCCTGTCTACCAGTTTCAGCACGGCCGCATATGCGTCACATTAATTGAATGACAATCTTCTTTCAAGTTGATAGGATTAAGCATGGAATTTAACTCTGACGTAAAAAAAGCAACTAATCTAATTTACAAAAAAATATCCGATATAATGCCAGAAATAGAGTGGTCTATTCACGCTCCATATATTTATGAAATTAATAAACTTAAAAAAGAAAAAAATGCTGTAATACTTGCCCATAATTATCAGACCCCAGAAATTTATCACGGTATCTCAGACTTTTCTGCCGACTCTTTGGCGCTTGCAGTTGAGGCAGCAAAAACAAAAGCTGACATTATTGTTATGTGTGGAGTACACTTCATGGCTGAAACAGCAAAATTAATGAGCCCAAACAAAAAAGTTTTGTTACCTGATATGCGTGCTGGCTGCTCATTATCTTCTTCGATAACAGGCGCAGATGTTAGAAAATTGAAAAAACAATATCCAGGTGTTCCAGTTGTTTCATATGTAAATACATCTGCAGATGTTAAAGCAGAGACTGATGTCTGCTGTACTTCTGCCAACGCTGTAAAGATAGTAAATTCCCTAGGTGTTAAAAAAGTTATTTTTTTACCTGATGATTATCTTGCAAAATATGTTGCAACTCAGACAGATGTTGAGATAATTTCTTGGAAAGGTACTTGTGAGGTACATGAACAATTCAACGATCAAGAAATAAATGAAATTAGAAAAAATAATCCTGGCATTAAAGTAATCGCTCACCCTGAATGTCCACCAGATGTTATTAACGCAAGTGATTTTACTGGCTCAACTAGTAGTATGATAAAGTATGTAAAGGAAAACCAGCCGGAGAAGGTTATGATGGTTACGGAGTGCTCAATGAGTGACAATGTTCAAGTTGATAACCCTAATGTAAAATTTATAAAACCTTGTAACTTATGTCCACATATGAAAAGAATAACTCTTCCAAAAATTTTAGATTGTTTAAAAAACGAAACGAATGAAATTTTAATGTCCAAAGAGACAATAGAAAAAGCTAGAAAATCTGTTGAAAGAATGACTGAAATTGGTCGTTAGATCAGTGCAAAAAATAAATCAAAAATATATAAATAACTTAGTTCTTAAAGCTCTTAAAGAAGATTTGAAACCAAACGGTGACATAACGACAAAACTTCTAAATTCGAAGAATAAAATAGTTCAAGCTAAAATAATATCAAAACAGAGTGGAATAATATCTGGTATTAATTTTTGCAAGGCAGCTTTCAAACTTTTGGAAAGAAAAAGTAAATTTTTACAGAGAATTAAAGATGGTAAAAAAGTTAAAAAAAATCAAATTATTGCTGAAATAACTGCAAAAACAAAAACGATTTTGATTGCCGAGAGAACCGCTCTCAATTTTCTTAATCATGCCTCAGGTATTTCAACCATCACAAATCAATATGTTAGCAAAGTTAAAAATGAAACAAAAATTTGTTGCACAAGAAAAACAACACCAAATTTGAGATTGTTAGAAAAATACGCTGTTAGAAAAGGTGGTGGGTATAATCATAGATATAATCTAAGTGATGAAGTGCTTATAAAAGAAAATCATTTTAAATCAGAGACATCATTAAGAAATATAATAAATAAATCTTTAAAAACAAAAAAAAAAGTAACAGTTGAAATTGAAAATTTGAGACAATTAAATAGTGTGTTAGGTCTAAAATTTAATAGGATTTTATTTGATAATGTAAATCTTGCTCAATTAAAAAAATATTTAAAAATTTGCAAAGGTAAATATGAAACCGAGTATTCTGGAAACGCTAATTTAAAAAATATAACAAAAATCAGTAAAACTGGGGTAAACAGAATCTCAGTTGGATCAATTACACATAGTGCAAAAAGTTTCGATAGTAGTTTGCTTATTTTTTAATTAACTCAGCTTGTGCTGCAGCCAATCTTGCAACAGGAACTCTGTAAGGTGAACAAGAAACATAATTCAATCCAGTTCTAGAACAGAAATTAATACTTTTTGGATCTCCCCCATGCTCGCCACAAATGCCAAGTTTAATATTTTTATTTTGTTTTTTTCCTTTTAATGTCGCAATTTCAATTAAGTCACCAACACCATCATCAATCGAAATAAAGGGATCAATGTCAAATATTTTATTTTCTATATAATCGTTCAAAAACTTTCCACTGTCATCTCTGCTGATACCAAAAGTTGTTTGCGTTAAATCATTTGTTCCAAAACTAAAAAATTCAGCATGTTTTGCTATATCTTTTGCTTTTATTGCTGCTCTTGGTAATTCAATCATTGTTCCAACCAAAAAATTTACTTTAGTTTTGTGCTCGTCTTGAACTTTTTTTGCTACCCTAATAACTAAATCTTTCATAATTTTTATTTCTGCCTCTGTTGAAACAAGTGGGATCATTATTTCTGGCATAGTGGACTTAAGTTTTCTTTTTTTACAATCTATTAGAGCCTCAAAAATTGCTCTGCACTGCATTTCATAAATTTCTGGAAAAGATATTCCTAATCTACATCCTCTGTGTCCAAGCATTGGGTTGTGTTCATGTAATTCTTCTGTTCTAGATTTTATTTCGTTTACATGTAGACCTGTAACATTGCTGAGATCGTTTATCTCTTTATCGTTTTTAGGTAAGAACTCATGTAAAGGTGGATCCAACAGCCTTACAGTTACTGGTAAGCCACTCATAATTTCAAAAATTTCAGTAAAATCCTTCTTTTGATGAGGAAGAAGTTTAGCCAAAGCTTTATTTCTGTCATCAATAGTTTTAGATAAAATCATCTCTCTTACTGAAAGAATTCTATCTTCATCAAAAAACATATGCTCTGTTCTACATAAACCAATTCCTTCTGCTCCGAAATCTCTAGCAGTTTTTGTATCTAGAGGAGTTTCAGAATTAGTTCTAACTTTTAATTTCCTAAATCTATCAGCCCAATTCATCAATTTTGAAAAATCTCCTGAAATCTCTGGTTTTATAGTTGGAACTTCTCCTAAAATTACTCTCCCTGTAGATCCATCAATTGTAATTAAATCACCTTCTTTTATTTCAACATTAGAGGAAGTTTTAAAAAGCTTCTCATCATAATTAATATCGATTTCACTTGATCCAGAAACACATGGTCTACCCATACCTCTTGCAACAACAGCAGCGTGGCTTGTCATACCTCCTCTAGCTGTTAAAATTCCTTTTGCTGCATGCATGCCATGAATATCTTCAGGGGATGTTTCTACACGGACTAATATTGTATCTTGCATCATACCATTTAATCTTTCTGCTTCGTCTGATGTAAAAACAACTTTCCCACTTGTCGCCCCTGGTGATGCTGGCAGACCTTTTGCAATGGTTTTTATTTCTTTTGACTCATCAAGTGTTGGATGAAGCAATGTGTCTAGTGAATTTGCATCCACTCTTAACACAGCCTGTTTTTTTGAAATTAATTTTTCTTTAACCATGTCCACGGCTATCTTAACAGCTGATTTGGCTGTTCTTTTTCCAGATCTTGTCTGAAGCATCCAAAGCTTTGAGTTTTCAACAGTGAATTCTACATCTTGCATATCTTTATAATGTTTCTCTAAAAGTAATAGAATTTTTTTTAATTTAGAAAATACTTTTGGCATAGCTTCTTCCATAGATTTTCCTTTTGATTGTGAATCTTTGTGTGCTTTTTTTGTGATGTAATTTGGAGTTCGAGTACCTGCTACAACATCTTCACCTTGAGCATTAATTAAATATTCACCATAAATTTCATTTTTTCCATCAGATGGATTTCTTGTAAAAACAACCCCAGTTGCACAATCGTCTCCCATATTTCCAAAAACCATTGATTGAACATTAACAGCTGTTCCCCATTCAGATGGTATTTGATTTAACTTTCTGTAAACTTTTGCTCTATTGCTTTCCCAAGACAAAAACACAGCTGAAATTGCCCCATATAATTGTTCATATACATCTTGGGGAAATTGTTTCTTTGTTTTTTCTTTAACAACATTTTTGAAATCTTTAATTAAACCATCCCAATCATTTTCATCTAGATCAGTGTCCATTAAAACACCCTTTGTTAACTTATAGTTTTCGATCAGTTCCTCAAAATTATAACTTTCTATACCTAAAACAACGTTTGAATACATCTGAATAAATCTTCTGTAGCTATCTTTTGCAAACCTCATGTTAGAGGTTTTTTTGGCTAATGCGTGTACAGTTTTATCATTTAATCCAAGATTTAAAATTGTGTCCATCATTCCTGGCATAGAGACTCTTGCACCGGATCTAACTGAAACCAAAAGTGGATTGTTTAAATCGCCAAATTTTTTCCCACACTCGTTCTCAACTTGTTTTAATTCAAGATTAATAGATTTAATCAGTTTTGAATTTAATTTTTTATTATTTTTGTAAAAAATTTCGCAAACCTCTGTAGAGATTGTAAAGCCAGGGGGAACTGGTAATCCTAGTTTTCCCATTTGAGCCAAGTTCGCACCTTTGCCACCTAAGATAAATTTTGGGTTTTTTAAATTCTTTGACTTTTTAGAATTAAAATTAAAAACTAAATTGCTCATTAAGCGCTCTCAATATTTGAAAAATTTATATAATTATTGAAGGTTTTACATAACAATTGTAAAAGTTCCAAACGATTTTTTTTTAAAGCCTCATCATCATCATTGACAATTACGTCTTCAAAGAAGTTTGATACTTCTATTTTTGCTTCTGCCAACACCTCAAGAGTTTTCTCGCAATTTTCTCCACTACCTAGACTTGTAAAATATTTTCTTATTTCCTGTATCTTTTTATATAATTTTTTTTCAGAATCGTTTTTAAATAATCCTGGATCAGTAGTCTCTGATAATTCAATTTTATTTTTTTTGAACTCATCACTTAAAATATTTGAAGCTCTTTTATATGAGAAAATAATATCTTGACCTATATTTTTATCGATTAGTTTATTTAAAATAAATGCTTTATTAAATATTTTATAAATTTGATCTATATTGTAACTGTTCATAGAACATTCAATAATATCTGGTCTAATATTTTTTTCTTTCATATAAAATCTTAGTCTATCTGATATAAACCTATATAAATCGTGTTGGGCAAGTTTGATATCAAAATTCACGTCTTGTTCACTAAAAAGTAAAAATGAATAATTTATTATAGCTTTTAATTTAATTTCTAATTTATTTTCTACTATTAACCTAATAAGACCAATAGCAGATCTTCTCAATGCAAATGGGTCTTTTGAACTAGTGGGTTTTAAATTAATTGCAAAGAAACCTGAGAGAGTATCTAACTTATCGCTCATAGCTAATGTAACAGAGTAAGGTTTTTTTGGAGTTTTAGTTTCTGGGCCTATAGGTAGATAATGTTCTCTTATAGCTAAGCATATATCGTTGTCAAAACCTTGTGATTTTGCAAAATGACCGCCCATTACACCTTGAAGTTCCGGGAACTCATTTACTAAATCTGATGTCAAATCTACTTTACAAATTGAACTGGCTATCTCAACTTTTTCTTTGCTTATTAGTAATTCGTCAGAAATTAAGGCACCTAATTTTCTAAGTCTTTGAATTTTTTCAAAGTAGGATCCTAATCTCTCAAAATAACTTAGTTTTTTTAAATTCGATATTCCCTTAACCAAATTTTGAGTTTTATTTTTATCCCAAAAAAATTTGGCATCATTTAAACGGGCCTCGACAACATTTTCATTTCCTGTTTTTATTAAACCTTTACTGTCTTTATTATCTGCAACTAGAAAAAAATTATTTGTTAAATTATCTCTGCTATCGAATGTTGGAAAATACTTTTGATGAACCTGCATTGTGGTTACTAATATATCATTTGGGATCTCAAGAAATCTTCTATTAAATCTACATTTAATTATATTTGGTTTTTCAACTATGTTGGTGACTTCATTTAAAAGGGTAGAGTTGAAATGAATTTTTAAGTTTTCTTTTTTTGCTATTCTGTTTAATTGATCTACAATAAATTGCTCTCTTTTTTTATTATCTAAAATGATATTTTGTGACTTAAAAAAAGCTAGGTAATCCTTAAATCTGACAAACTTCTTTGTTTTTTGCTCAAAATCTTTATCGATGAAAGTGATATTTGATGAAACTAGGTGATGGTATTCAAATTCCAAAGGTTTATTATCAAAACAACAAAGTATAGATTTAAGTGGCCTCCCCCAATATAGTTCATGGTCAGCCCAGCGCATAGATTTCTTCCAAGATATCTTATCTAAAATTTTCGGTAAATTTTTTTGCAAAACGAACTTTGTTTCAATACTTTCAGAGAGTTTTTTGAAGAAATAAAATTCTCCTTTATCAGTTTTTTTTTTATAAGTTTTATCTATGGATATCTTGTATGATTTTAAAAAACCATTTAATGCATCCTCTGGAGCATTAATATTGGGGCCCCTAATTTCATTTTCTTTTTTGATAATTTTTTTTGATATATTTTGAAAATAAACGATTAATCTATTCGGTATTGAAAAAGCTGTAGCTTCACCACTATATTTTATGTCTTCTTTTTCAAAAAATTCTTTTAAATTTTGTAAAAAATCTTGTCTTGTCTTATTCTGTAAATTTGCAGGAATTTCTTCACTAAAAAGTTCTATAAAAAATTCTGACATTTTATTTTTTATTTTTGGTTATCTACCCAAGCTTGTCCTATGCTTTTTGTCATATCTCTTATCTTTGCAATATACTCTGCTCTTTGAGCAACACTAATCGCTCCTCTTGCATCTAAAATGTTAAAAACGTGACTTGCCTTTAAACATTGATCGTAAGCGGGTAATGGCAGTTTTTTTTCTAGTAATAATTTTGTTTCTTGTTCAACCATATCAAAAATTTTGAAAAGATTGTCTACATTTGCAAATTCAAAATTATAAGCTGAAAATTCTTTTTCTGATTGTAAAAAAACATCCCTATAAAGAATACCTTCGTTATTCCAAACTAAATCAAACACATTTTTTTTCTGTTGGGTAAACATGCAAAGTCTTTCTAGTCCATATGTAAGTTCAACTGAAATAGGTTTACAATCCATTCCAGCCATTTTTTGAAAATAAGTAAATTGAGTTACTTCCATTCCATCACACCAAACCTCCCAGCCTAGTCCAGCTGCTCCTAGTGTTGGGCTTTCCCAATCATCCTCTACAAATCTAATATCATGTTCACTATGTTTAATGCCTAGGTTTTCTAAGCTATTCAAATATAATTTTTTTATATTTTTTGGTGATGGTTTTATTATTACTTGGAACTGATAGTAGTGTTGTAATCTATTTGGATTTTCTCCGTACCTTCCATCAGTTGGTCTTCTAGATGGTTGAACATAAGCTGATTTCCAAGGATTTGGTCCAAGTGATCTAAGAGTTGTAGCTGGATGAAAAGTTCCGGCCCCTACTTCTAAATCATATGGTTGTAAAATTACACACCCATGATTTGCCCAAAATTTTTGTAGAGTAAAAATTGTATCTTGAAAAGTTTGTATCTTAGTTTTTTTTTTAGAAGCCATACCTTTGCCAAATAGATTTTTCTTCGATTACATTTGACAAACTATCAATATAATTTTCTGATGATAATCTTTTAGCAAGCCATCCTTTGCTCTTCTCAAATTTTTTAATTAAAACATCTTCACCATAAATTTCTTTTAAAATGTGGTTTGCATCACCTATTCCGTCAATTAATCCCAATTCTTTTGATTTGCTACCAGACCAAAACTCCCCAGAAAATAATTCTATTCCTAAATCCTTTTTTAGTTTCGATCCTCTGCTATTTTCAACAACATTTATAAAATCTTTATGAAGATCCAATTGAATATTTTTAAGTCTATCAATATCCTCTTTTTTTTCATCCATAAATGGATCTAAAGTGCTTTTATTCTTTCCGGCTGTATAAACTCTTCTTTGTACTCCAATTTTTTGAATTAAATCTTTAAATCCGAATGATGAATAAATAACTCCTATAGATCCAATTATAGAACTTGAATTGGCATAAATTTCATCACCAGCACAGGCTATAAGATATCCACCTGATGCAGCAACATCCTCAGCAAAAACAATAACTTTCTTTTTTTCTTTTTTAGCAAGTCTTCTAATAAAACTATAAATTAAATGGGATTGAACTGGTGATCCCCCAGGGGAATTAATTGATATAGCAACTGCAGGTGACTTTTTTATTGCAAAGGCTTTTTTAATAATTTCCTCTTGACCATTAAAATCAATTCCTTGTTTAAATTTTCCTACGCTTCCTATGACACCAGTTAATCTTATATGAGGAATAATTTTTTTTTTTTTGAAAAAAGAGAACATTGGAAATGCTTACAAAATTTTTTTAATAATATAAAGTCTACTTATAGTTGAAGTTTGGGGTGCGTCAATTGATAAGTATAATTAATGCGCAATTATATTAACTTAAGTTCATGGGTTCGGTAATACAACTTAAAACAAAAATTAATAATGCTTATTTAGAACTAAGAAATTCTGTAGAGCATAAATTAGAGCTTGTTGAAGATAAAATCAAAAATAAGTTAAAAAGTGATGTCTCTTTGGTAGAAAAGATGACAACTTACAACTTAAGCACAGGTGGAAAAAGACTTAGGGCTTTAATAACTTTAGGATCTGCAAAATTATGTGGTTATTCAAAAGGTGGGAGAGACGTAAATCTAGCTGCATGTGTCGAGTTAATTCATGCTGCTACATTAATGCATGATGATGTACTTGATAATGGAGAAATTAGGAGAGGAAAAAAAACTCCTAGATCAATTTGGGGAAACAACGCCTCAATTCTGGTCGGGGATTATCTTTTAAGTAGATGTTTTGAAATGATGGTGGAAGATGGGAACATTGAAGTTTTAAAATTATTGTCATCAACTTCAGCTCAAATTGCACAAGGTGAAGTATTGCAATTACAACATAAGTCTGAGTTAGATATTATTGAAGAAACATATTTAAAAATAATTACATCTAAAACAGCTTCCCTATTTTCAGCTTCTAGCAGAGTTGGAGCAATACTTGGTAACCAAGAGGAGAAAATTAAGGATGCTTTAGACTCATATGGCAAAAATCTAGGTATAACATTTCAAATTGCAGATGATACTTTAGACTACAACTCTCAAATACAAAAATTTGGGAAAAAAATTGGAAATGACTTTTTTGAGGGTAAAATTACACTTCCTGTAATCATATTAAACCAAAAATGTAATTCAAATGAAAAAATAAAATTAAAAAAATTGTTTACAAAAGAATATCGTAATGAAAATGAATTTAAGTTTGTGTTAGATCTGATAACAAAATATAATGTGATATCAGATTGTTACCAAAAAGCGGATTACTTTATCTCGCTAGCGTCAAATTCTTTAAATGTTATTAAAGATTGTGAAGAAAAGAATATTTTAAAAAAGTTAACATCTTTTAGTATCGAAAGATCTTTTTAAGGACTAAGTAAAAACTTATCCCATTTATTTTGCTCAAATTTGTATTTTAATCTTTCATGAATTCTATTTTCACCGTCTAACCAAAATTCTATTTCATTTGGAATTAATCTCCATCCTGACCAATGTTCAGGTCTTGGCACTTCATTTGTGTCTGGATATTTTTTTTTATATTTTTCAATAGATGATAATAGCTCATCTCTATTTTTTAAAGTTGTACTTTGTTTTGATGCCCAGGCTCCTATTCTGCTACCATATTTTCTTGAGTTATAATAATCATTAGCTTCTTTATCCGAGACATTTTCTATTGATCCAAAAATTCTAATTTGTCTTAATAAACTTTTCCAATGAAAGCACATTGAGGCTTTGGGGTTAGCAAACAAAGCTTTGCTTTTTGGACTATTTAAATTTGTATAAAACACAAAACCTTTCTCGCTGAAGCCTTTCAATAAAACCATTCGTACATTAGGATTTCCTTCTTTATCAGAAGTTGCTAATGCTAAGGCATTTGGGTCATTTGGCTCTTTTTTTTTAGCCAATTCAAACCATTCTTCAAATAATTTAAAAGGATTATCCTCATCCTTAAAGCAAATATCTAGTCCAAGAGAGTTTTTTTGATTCATAATTTAAACAAAATAATTTATATAATACAATAATGTCATTTAATACTTTTGGAAAGTTTTTTCGTTTTACTACATGGGGAGAGTCACACGGGCCAGCTATAGGATGTGTTGTTGATGGTTGTCCGCCCAATGTAGCTTTAAAACAGGAAGATATTCAAAAAGAACTAAATAAAAGAAAACCAGGACAATCAAAGTTTACTACGCAAAGAAAAGAAGATGATAAAGTTGAGATATTGTCTGGAGTTTTTGATGGAAAAACGACAGGGACCCCTATATCACTAATTATTTATAACAAGGATATGAGGTCAAGAGACTACGAAACTATAAAAAATAAATTTAGACCTGGTCACGCAGATTTTACATATTTTAAAAAATATGGGATTAGAGATTACCGAGGAGGTGGTAGACAGTCAGCACGAGAAACTGCCTCTAGAGTAGCCGCTGGAGCGATAGCAAAAAAAGTTTTAGAAAGAAAACTAGGGAAAAAATATAAAGTTGTAGGAGCAGTTACCCAACTTGGAATATTAGGCTGTGATGTAACTAAATGGAATGATAAAGAAATAGGGAAAAATCCATTTTTTTGTCCAGATAAAAAAATTATAAAGTTATGGGAAAAATATTTGTTGGCCATAAGAAAATCGGGCTCATCTTGTGGTGCAATTATTGAAGTAAGAGCAAGAGGTGTACCAGTTGGGCTAGGAGCACCTATATATGCAAAGCTTGATATGGATTTAGCCTCAGCAATGATGAGTATTAACGCAGTTAAAGGAGTAAATATAGGATCTGGTATGAATGCAGCTCAATTAACTGGTGAAGAAAATTCCGATGAGATTATTTCAAAAGGAAAAAATATAGAATTTAGATCAAATAAAGCTGGGGGTATACTTGGAGGTATATCTAGTGGACAGGAAATAATAGTGTCTTTTGCAGTAAAACCAACTTCATCAATTCTGTCCTCTAGAAAAACAATTGATAAATTCGGAAAAAATACATCTATATCAGTTAAAGGTCGTCACGACCCATGTGTTGGGATAAGAGCAGTCCCTATTGGTGAAGCAATGATGCATTGCGTACTACTCGATCATTATTTAATGAATAAAGCTCAGTGCGGTAACTAATTCTGTTTTTGAGCTAAAATTTTAGAGTCGATTATTTCGTAAATTTTGTTTTCTATTGCTTGGCTATCTAAACCAGCCTCCTCATACATTTTTTTTGGATCATTATGTTCTATAAATCTATCAGGTAAAATCATAGATCTGAATTTTATTTTTTCTAATAAAGATTTATCGGATAAAAACTTACTCAAGTGAGACCCAAATCCACCTATCGAGCCCTCCTCAATTGAAATTAATATTTCATGATTTCTAGCAACTTGCCACATTAAATTTTCATCAAGCGGCTTACAAAATCTTGCATCTACAATAGTTATGCTTAAGCCTTTTTTCTCCAAATTTTGTGCTGCAATTTTGCACTCATTTAATCGTGCTCCAAAATTAATTAAAGCTATTTTTTTTCCCTCTTGAATTATTCTGCCTTTTCCAATTTCAATTTTTTCACTTATATCTGGAAGTATAATTCCAAACCCATTACCTCTTGGGTATCTAAAGGCGCTTGGTCTGTCATTAATATCTACTGAAGTATTAATCATCTTAACTAACTCTGACTCATCACTAGCTGCCATCACAACAAAATTTGGCAATGTAGATAAAAATGTAATATCAAATGAACCTGCGTGTGTTGGGCCGTCAGCTCCAACTAATCCAGCTCTATCAATTGCAAATCTAACTGGTAATTTTTGAATTGCAATGTCATGTACAACTTGATCATAAGCCCTTTGTAAAAAAGTAGAATATATAGCAGCATAAGGTTTATATCCCTCTGTTGCCAATCCCCCGGAAAATGTGACCGCGTGCTGTTCAGCTATTCCAACATCGTACATTCTATCGGGAAATTTTTTTCCAAATAAATCCATCCCAGTACCAGATGGCATAGCTGCTGTAACTCCAATTATTTTACTATCTCTCTCAGCATGTTTAATTAATGTATCAGCAAAAACTTTAGTATAAGACGGTACAGTTGCTTTTGACTTTTGCTGAACTCCTGTTTTGACATTAAATTTTGAAACTCCATGAAACTTGTCATTTGACTTCTCTGCAAATTGATATCCTTTCCCTTTTTCAGTTTTAATATGTATCATTATAGGTCCGTTAAAATTACTATTTTTTGCGTTTTTTAAAACTGAAACCAGTGTTTCTATATCATGACCATCTATTGGACCTACATAATAAAATCCTAATGAATTAAATAAGGTACCTCCTGTGACAGCAGTTCTAAAAAAATCTTCAGCTTGTCCAGCTTTTTTACTAAATCTTTTAGAAAACGATGAGATAATTAATTTTATAGTTTCCCTAAAGCTAAAATACATCTTGCCAGTAAATAATTTTGCTAAATATGTTCTCATTGCTCCGACAGGTTTTGCAATTGACATATCATTGTCATTTAAAATAACTATCATTTTTGTTTTTGAAGTCCCGGCATTATTCATTGCCTCATAAGCCATACCGGCACTAATTGCTCCATCTCCAATTATTGCCACTACGTTATCATTTTTTTTTGATAGTTTATTAGCTGTCGCTATACCAAGTGCTGCAGAAATAGATGTGGAGCTATGAGCTGCACCGAAAGGATCATATTCGCTCTCTGATCTTTTTGTGAAACCGGATAAGCCGTTTCCTTGTCTTAAAGTTCTAATTTTTTCTTTACGACCAGTAAGAATCTTATGTGGGTAGGATTGGTGTCCTACATCCCAAATCAATTTATCATTTGGAGTATCAAAAACATAATGTAAAGCAACGCTGAGTTCAACCACACCTAATCCAGCTCCTAAGTGACCTCCAGTAACTGAAACAGCATCAATTAATTCTTCTCTTACTTCGTTAGAAAGTATTTTAAGTTCACTTAATTTTAATTTTCTAATATCAGATGGAAATTTTACTTTATCTAAAAACTTATATTTTTTCATTTTTCCCTATTAATAATAAATTCAATAGTATCTTTTAAATCATTGCTTTTCTTTAAGTTTTTTAAAACTTTAAATATCTTATCTTTTTTAAAATTACAGTACTTAACAGTATTTTTGTATCCGAGTAAACTTATTAAAGTTGCTTTACCTTTTTTCTTGTCTTTATGAATTTTTTTGCCTAATTTTTTTGCATTTCCTTTGAAATCTAATAAATCATCAATTATTTGAAATAATAAACCTATCTCTAGACCTAAATCAGAAAATTTTTTGAATATATTTTTCTTATTACTCAAAATCACTGGAGCTAAAGTTGAGAACATAAACAGCTTACCAGTTTTGTTTAATTGCATTTCTAATATTTTTCTTTTTCCTATTCTCTGTCTTTCAAAACTCAAATCAAGGAACTGCCCACCCGCTATTCCGGAATGACCTGAGCTAGCTGCAAGAATATGAACAAGTTGATTTTTCTTTTTATCTTGTATAGGAAATTTTTTTTCACTAATTATTTCAAAAGCCATTGTTAAAAGTGAATTACCTGCCAAAACAGCTGTCGATTCTCCATATTTTTTATGAACAGTTAACTTTCCTCTTCTTATATCATCATCATCCATACATGGTAAATCATCATGAATTAATGAATATGCATGAATACACTCTATGGCAGCTCCGACTCTAATTAAATGTCTGTAAGGAACCGATAAAATCTTACCTATATCAACTAAAATTTTTACCCTTATTTTTTTCCCTCCAGGGAACAATCCATATTTGATTGGATCTATTAATTTAGTTTGTTTTTGACTCCTGATGTAATTTTTTAAAAATGTATTAGTATCTCTTGCAACTTTATTTAGTTTTTTTTGCATTTTTTTTTATAATTTCATCAATTTTTGATTTTGAATTATTGCTAATTTCTTTTGAGAGAGACTGAAATTTTTTTTCTATTAAATTGTTAACTTTAATTAATTTTTGGTAATCATCAGCAGAATTTTCCAAATTTTGAGATGTTTCGATTTTAGTTAACAAACTATTGAGAATTTCTCTTAATTCGTCTAGTGACTTAGCTTTAATATCATCTGGTAAATTTTTATCTTTCATATATTAGTTTTATTATTACATGAATAATAATCTTTCAAATATTAAAAAAGGTAAATATTTCCTCGATAAACACAATTGTATAGGTATGCCAACAGAAACTGTTTATGGACTAGCTGCTAACGCTTACTCCAGTAAGGCTATATCAAAAATATTCAAATTAAAAAAAAGGCCAAAAAACAATCCCTTAATAGTTCATTATAGCAGTCTTGAAATGTTAAAAAGGGATTGTATTTTAAATAAGAATTTTACCAATCTTTATAATAAATTTTGCCCCGGTCCATTAACATTTATTTTAAAATTAAAAAAGGATAGTAAAATTTCAAAATTTGTAACAAATAAAAAAAAAACACTTGCTGTAAGATTTCCTTCACATCCTAAAGCTATAGGTCTTTTGAAAATATTAAATTATCCATTAGCTGCTCCTAGCGCAAACATTTCATCGAGGGTAAGTCCGGTAACAAAAAAACATGTGAAAGAAGAATTTGGTAAAAAAATAAAATATATTATTGAAGGAGGTCTTTCTAAAATTGGGTTAGAGTCTACAATTATAAATTTGACAGGTAAGCCTGAAATTCTTCGTATTGGCAGTATAGATATTAATAAATTAAGCAAAGTATTAAAAAAAAAGTTACTTTACAGAAAAAAAACTTATATGAAAGTACCAGGTCAAAATAGATTACATTATTCTCCAGGTATACCATTAAGAATGAACTGTAAAGAAGCAAGTCAAGATGAGGCATTTATACTAATGAAAAAAAGAAATAATAGTAATAAAAATTTTTTTTATCTTAGTAAAAACAAGAATTTAAAAGAGGCAGCAAGAAATCTGTATTCAGTTTTAAGAATGATTAAAAAAAAAGGATATAAAAAAATCGCTGTTGAAAAAATAGAAAATAAGGGAATTGGGTTGGCAATAAATGACAGGCTGCAAAAGGCTTCAACAAAAAAATAAATGAATACTTTGGTAAATGTAAATAATCTATCTAAAAACTTTTCAAGTTTTGAAGCTGTAAAAGAAATTAGTTTTAGTATAAACGAAAGTGAAATTCTGGGATTACTAGGTCCAAATGGGTGTGGCAAAACTACAACAATTGGAATGATGTTAGGTTTATTAAAACCAACAAGCGGTGAGGTTATAATAAATGGTCTTAATGTTGAAAGGAATAGAATAAATCTACTTAAAAAAATGAATTTTATTTCTCCTTATATTGAGTTACCAAAAAAACTTACTGTTAAAGAAAATCTAATGGTTTATGGTAAATTATATTCTGTCAATAATATAAATAATCGTATTGATTATCTTACTGAAACATTAAGGTTGAGTGAATTCATAAATAAAAAAACTGGTGAACTTTCCTCAGGCCAAAAAAATAGAGTCAGTCTTGCAAAAGCAGTAGTTAATGATCCAGACATTTTATTATTAGATGAGCCAACAGCTTCATTAGATCCAGAGACAGGAGATTTTGTTAGGACTTTCATAGAAAAAATTTCATCAGAAAAAAAAATGTCAATCTTGCTTGCTTCCCATAATATGAATGAAGTAAAAAGGCTTTGCAAAAGTATTTTAATGATGAAAGACGGAAAAATTATAGATAGAGGCACGCCGTCAGAAATTATTAATAAACATGGTAAAAAAAACTTAGAAGAAGTTTTTTTAAAACTAAATAGAACTAAAAATGAGTTATAATAGAATTTTAGGGCTTTTTTTGAGACACTTTTTTTTAATAAAAGGTTCTCTACCAAGAATTTTAGACTTAATTTATTGGCCTACAATTCAAATAATTCTTTGGGGGTTTATTTCAAAGTTTTTTACGGTGTATAGTGATTACTACAATAATACTGTTGGGGTCATACTAAGTTGCGCAATTCTTTACGATTTTTTATTTAGATCAAGCATAAGCTTCAATATGTTATTTTTAGAGGAGATTTGGAGTAGAAATTTTACAAATTTATTTATCGCCCCTCTTCGTATAAGTGAAATAATTATATCATTAGTTTTGACTGCTCTTTTAAGAACTTTGATAGGTTTAGTGCCTGCAATATTAATTACCTCACCATTGTTTGGTATATCAATTTTAGATCTTGGTACACCTCTTTTTTTGTTATTTTTTAGTTTATATGCATTTGGGATTACATTAGGCTTATTTGTTTCATCGGGTTTACTAAGATATGGGCCAGCGTTTGAAAACATTGCATGGTCATCTCTTTTTTTATTAGCACCTTTAGGATGTATTTATTATCCAATTGAAATATTGCCTGAGTTTTTTCAAACTGTAGCAAGGTTATTACCTTTGGTTTATATTTTTGAGGAAGCAAGATCAATTTTAGTAAACAATACTGTGGACTATTCAAGTATAATGTCCGCAATATATTTAAACATTTTTTATCTATTTTTAGGAATTTCCTTATTTTACTATTCTTTTAATAAGGCACGTGATAAAGGGACATTAATTAATATAGGTGAATAATTTTTGGCGCGCTCGCAAGGAGTCGAACCCTGAACCTCCAGAGCCGAAATCTGGCGCTCTATCCAGTTGAGCTACGAGCGCATAAAGTATTAATATAATAATTTATGAAAAAAATCATTAATTTATTAGTAAGGACACAGGATGATATTCTTAGGGTAGATCAATTTATAAATAAATATGAAAAAGACTTAAGTAGATCTAAAATCAAGAATTTAATACTTAAAAAAAATTTAAGTATAAACAACAAACTTAATGATGATCCTTCTAAAAAAACCAAAATAAACGACAAAATTAGCTTAATAATTCCTGAGCCTGAAGAAGCAAACCTTAAACCATTTGAATATAAAATTGAGATAATTTATGAGGACAATGATTTACTTGTGTTAAATAAAAAAGCAGACATTTCAATGCATCCAGGCGCAGGAAATAAAGACAGAACACTTGTTAATGCATTAATTAATTATAAAAAAAAATTGTCAAACATTAACGGTGAGCTAAGACCGGGTATCGTTCATAGAATTGACAAAAATACTTCGGGATTAGTGGTAATAGCAAAAAACAATTTTACACATGAAAATTTATCAAATCAATTCAGTGAACACACAATAGAAAGAAAATATCAAACATTAGTTTGGGGTAAACTTAGACCCAGTAATGGGAAAATAGAAACTTTAATAACAAGAAGCTCCAAAAATAGACAATTAATGTCTGTTAGTTTATCTAAAGGGAAAAATTCAATTACAAATTATAAAACACTTGAAATATTCGAAAAAGAAACAGTTCCCACTTTTAGTTTAATTGAGTGTAAATTAGAAACTGGAAGAACCCATCAAATTAGAGTTCATATGAGTTATAGAGGTAATAATATAGTTGGTGATCAGAAATACAAAAAAAAATTTAAAAAAATAAAAAATATAAATAAAGGCTTGGAAAAAAAAATCATGAATCTAGACAGGCAATTTTTACATGCCATCAGCTTAGGATTCACTCATCCTACCAAAAATAAAAGGATGAATTTTAAATCTAAATTACCAAATGATCTTGAAGATATTCTAAAAAGCCTAAGAAATGCTTAAAATTTTATACATTGTAAATTTAAAAAAATTAATTAAATAAGTCTTACAAATGAGTAGTTCAACTTTCAAATATCCAGCTTTAACCAACGAAGGTGGTTTATCTCTATATTTAGAACAAATCAAAAAGTTTCCTATGCTTGATGCCGAAGAAGAGTACATGTTGGCAAAAAATTGGAAAAATACGGGTAATGTCAAATCTGCAGAAAAATTAGTCACAAGTCATTTGCGATTAGTTGCAAAAATTGCAATGGGCTACAAGGGATATGGTTTACCCTTAAATGAAATAATATCAGAAGGCAACGTGGGTCTAATGCAAGCTGTTAAGAAATTTGAACCTGAAAAAGGTTTTAGACTTGCAACATATGCTATGTGGTGGATAAAGGCTGCCATACAAGAATATATTTTGAGATCTTGGAGTTTAGTTAAAATAGGTACTACCACAGCCCAAAAAAAATTATTTTTCAATTTAAAAAAATTAAAAAATCAAATTGCTCCTAAAAATGAAGGAGATTTAAAAGATGAAGACGTTAAAAAAATTGCATCAACTTTAGATGTAAGTGAAGATGAAGTTGTTTCAATGAATAGACGATTGTCAGGTAAAGAACAATCATTGAATGCACCAATTGGCGAAGATGGGGATGAATGGCAAGATTGGGTAGTCGATAAAACAATGGACCATGATCTAAAAATTGCTCATCAAGAAGAAATGGAGCAAAGAAAAGATCTATTAAAAGACTCAATAAAAATTCTTAACGAAAGAGAGAAAGAAATTTTGTATTCAAGACGTTTGACTGATAGTCCAAAAACTTTAGAGGACTTGAGTAAAAAATTTAAAATCAGTAGAGAAAGAATAAGACAAATTGAGAATAAAGCATTTGAAAAACTTCAAAAACATATGCTTAACTCAGCTAACTCTAAAAATTTATTACCTGCTAATTAATTTTTAAAAGGATCTACAATTAAGATAGTATCATTTCTTTCGGGGCTAGTTGAGATACTTGATACTTTAGTTTCTATAAATTGCTCTAATTCACGAATATATTTTTTTGCGTTTTCAGGTAAATCTTTAAAATTTTTTATTCCTTTTGTAGAAGTTTTCCAGCCTTCAAAAGTTTTATAAATCGGCTTTACTTTTAATTGATCATCAACTGCTGCTGGTAAATAATCAATCTTATTTCCATCTAATTCATATGCGACACACATTTTCACATGATCTAAATCATCTAAAACATCAAGCTTAGTTAGGGCTATTCCATTAATTCCTGAAATTTTAATTGTTTGTCTGACTAAAACCCCATCAAACCAACCACAACGTCTTTTTCTGCTAGTTACCGTTCCAAACTCCTTACCTTTGGTACCAAGTTCTTCACCAATTTTATCTTTTAACTCTGTGGGAAAAGGTCCTTCACCAACTCGAGTTGTGTAAGCTTTTGTTATACCTAAAACGTAATTTATGGAATTTGGCCCACAACCTGAACCAGTGGCAGCTGAAGATGCAACAGTATTGGAAGAAGTTACAAATGGATAAGTACCGTGATCAACATCCAAAAGAACCCCTTGTGCCCCTTCAAATAAAATTTTTTTGTTTTGAGATTTAAATTCATCTATTTTTTTCCATACTGGTTTTGAATATTTTAAAATTTCTGGAGCAATTTTTAATAAATCCTTTTTTAACTTATCTTTTTTGTAGACCTTTTTCCCAAGTCCTTTTCTTATAGCGTTATGATGTAGCAATACAGTTTCGAGCCTATGGTCTAAATTTTCCTCAGATACTAAGTCCATTATTCTTATAGATCTTCTGCCAACTTTGTCTTCATATGCTGGTCCAATGCCTCTTCTGGTAGTTCCAATTTTAGCATTTCCTGCAGCGTCCTCTCTAATTTCATCCATTTCTTTATGAAATGGCAATATTAAATTTGCAGACTCAGATATTATTAAATTTTCTGGACTAACTTTAACCCCCTTAGATTTAATCTCATCAATTTCATCTAACAAAGCCCAAGGATCAACCACCACACCATTTCCAATTATTGAAATTTTGTCTTTTCTTACTATTCCTGATGGTAGAAGTCTTAACTTATATGTAATACCGTCTATCACTAGTGTATGCCCAGCGTTATGACCTCCTTGAAATCTAACTACAATGTCAGCCTCACTAGACAACCAATCTACAATTTTTCCTTTTCCTTCATCACCCCATTGAGATCCAACTACTGCTACATTTATCATTTAATTTTTTTTTATTTCTATATTATTTATATGATTAATCGGTCCATGACCTTTACCATAATTTGGTCCTGTCATAATAGCACGGTTAACATAATTTATTCCTAACTCACAAGATTTCTTTAGAGTTTTTCCACATGAATAAAATGTAGCAATTGCACTTGAAAGCGTACAACCAGTTCCATGAGTATTTTTTGTTATTATTTTTTTGCTATTGAATATCTCTACTTTGTTATTGTTTAAAAGTACGTCGTGAATTTTTTTTGTACTGAGATGGCCACCTTTTATTAAAACATTTTTTACACCTAAAATACTTATTTTTTTTGCTGCATAGATCATGTCTTCAACTGTTTTTATAGAAATACCTGAGAGAACTTCTGCCTCAGGAACATTGGGAGTAACTAATGTAACTTTTTTTAATAAATTATTTTTCAATAATTTAATTGATTTTTTATTAACTAATCTTTGACCTCCTTTTGCTACCATCACGGGATCAAGTATAATTTTTTTAATATTTAATTTATTTAATGATTTTAGAACAGTTTTAATCACACTTTCAGAATGCAGCATCCCTATTTTAATCGCATCTGGTTTTATATCTCTTGAGGTGAATTCAATTTGCTTTAAAATAACATTTTTTGGGATTGGAATAATAGAATTTATTCCAACAGTATTTTGAGACGTAACAGCTGTAATTGCTGTCATTGCATAAGAACCGAGGGCTGTAATAGTTTTAATATCAGCTTGAATACCTGCTCCACCAGACGAGTCTGATCCTGCAATTACTAGTACTTTAGATTTTATTTTCAAATTAATTCAAAGATTTTTTAACTATATTTACACAATTTAATAATAATTTTTTATCATCTGTTTCAACCATTATTCTAATCTTAGGTTCTGTACCAGATTTTCTTACCAAAATTCTTCCTTGCTTTTTAATTATTTTTGAGGCTTTTTTGATAGCATTTTTACACTTAGGAGTATCTATAATTGATTTATCTTTAACAATAACATTTTCCAATAATTGTTTAGTTGGTTTAAATACGTTAAAAATTTCACTAGCTTTTTTACCTTTTCTCATTGCAAACAATACTTCCAAAGCTACCAATAAGCCATCTCCTGTAGTTGCAAATTTTCCTAGAATTATATGTCCTGATTGCTCACCACCCAAATTATATTTATTTTTTTGCATTTTTTCTTTTACATATCTGTCGCCAACTTTTGCCCTTAAGAATTTTATTTTTTCATTTTTAAAATATTTTTGTAGTCCATAATTTGACATTAAGGTTCCAACCACACCACCTTTTAATATTTTTTTTCTCTTCCATCTTGTGGCTAACATTCCAATAATTTGATCTCCATCTATTATTTTGCCTCTTTCATCAGCTAATATTACCCTGTCTGCATCACCATCTAAAGCTATACCAATGTGTGCTTTTTTTTTTCTTACGAATGATTGTATTTTTTGTGGAAAAGTCGATCCACATTTTGAGTTTATATTAAATCCATTAGGTGAAATTCCAGTCTCATAAATTTTTGCCCCCAGTGATTTTAAAAGATTTGGGGCCGATTTATATCCAGCACCATTTGCACAATCTATTGCAATCCTCATTTTTTTAAGATTGAAATTACTAGGGAAATTTTTTTTTAAAATTTTAATATAGTCATCATTTGCATTCTCTAACCTTTTAACTCTACCCAATTTTTTAGGGTTAGATAAATTTTTTATTATTTTAGAGTCTATAAGTTTTTCAATTCTCATTTCAATTTTATCTGATAATTTTAATCCATCTGGACCAAAGAGTTTTAAACCATTGTCGTAATAGGGGTTGTGAGATGCAGTAATCATAATTCCCATGTTTGCTTTCATTTTTTTTGTTAACATTGCGAGTCCGTTTGATGGTAAAGGTCCCAATAAAAATACGTGCATTCCGGCTGATGCAAGACCTGAGACAAGTGCGGGCTCTAATGTATAACCTGATAATCTTGTATCTTTTGCAATAATTGCCACTTGTTTAGATTTTCTTAGATTTTTAAAATAAGTTCCAGCTGCTAAACCAAATTTAAAAAACATTTCGCCATTGATGTTTCCTTGATTAACTTTTCCTCTAATTCCGTCGGTACCAAAATATTTTTTCGACATTTTATTTGTTAATAGATTTAAACACCTTTAATCCTTGAGAAATTTCATTAAAGTCATGAACTCTCATTATTTGAACTCCATTCATCATAGCATGAATAGATGATGCTAATGTGCCTCCAAGTCTAATATTGCTATCATTCTTACCAGAAATATATTTTATAAATCTTTTTCTGGAAGAGCCTAACATTATAGGAAAACCTAAAGAGTGGAAGATAGAAATATTGTTCATTATGGTAATATTATGTTTCAAGTTTTTTCCAAAACCTATTCCTGGATCTAAAATAATATTGTTATGCTTTATCCCAGCTTTTCTTAAAAGTTCAATTTTTTTTTCAAAAAAATCATATATTTCGATAAGAACATTCTTGTAAGAAGGTTTTCTTTGCATGGTCCTTGGTTCTCCTTTTGAATGATTAATGATCAAAGGAAGTTTTGTTTTTTTAAGGAAATCGATAGTTTTAGTATCGTATGAAAAGCCAGAAACATCATTAACAATATTAAGTTTATATCTTAAAGCTTTATGCATAACAAAAGTTTTTCTAGTGTCCAAAGATAATAAAAATTTATAATTTCTAATTTTTTTAATTAAATTCTTAATTCTTTTCCATTCAATATTTTCATCTATATCTTTAGATCCCGGTCGGGTTGACTCTCCTCCTATATCAACAATTTTACAACCAGCTTTTAATAATGATTTCACTCTTTTTAATGCTGAGCCAATTTGATTGTATTGTCCTCCATCTGAAAAACTATCAGGTGTGAGGTTTAATATTCCAATCAATAATGGCTCTTTTAAGCTAATCTTACAAAATGATTTTTTTTTTGTGATTTTCTTTAAGTCTTCTTTTATTTTTTTTTTTAGATCAAAACTTAAAGAATTGATAATATTAATGTTTATTTTTCTTTTTTTTTTTCTGGATAAAATTTCAACCATATCAAAAGATAATTCTTTATTACCATGCAATGGAAGTGCCTTTTTTTTTTTAAGCATTTCTAATGATGATTTACCGTAATAAAAATTACACGCTTTAGTGTAATATTTTGACATTGATTTTAGTGAACTATTTTAGGTTTTAAACCAATAGATCCTAATGCTGAACCTGAATTGTCTTCCTCAACTTTTAAGTCTTCTTTATTAGGCGGATAGACATTTTTATTAATTAAATCCTCTATTTCAGAACCTGTTAAAGTTTCATACACAAGAAGTGCTTTTGCCAACTTATGCAAATCATCAATTTTTTCTTTAAGAATTTTTTTAGCTCTTTCATACCCCATATCTACAAATCTTTTAATTTCAGCATCTACTTTTCTCGCTGTTTCTTCTGACATGTTTTGTTGTCTGGCAACTGATCTCCCAAGAAAAACTTCTTCCTCATTTTCACCGTAAAGAATAGGTCCTAATTCTTTACTTAATCCAGCTCTCATTACCATAGCTCTAGCTCTTTTTGTAGCTTGTTCAATATCACTGGAAGCTCCAGTTGTTACCTTATCGTCTCCAAAAATAATTTCTTCAGCAACTCTTCCTCCCATAGCTATTGCCATTTGAGCGTGTAGTTGTTCTCTTGTTTGAGATACCTCGTCTCTTTCCGGCAATTGCATAACCATTCCTAGTGCTCTTCCTCGAGGTATAATTGTAGCTTTGTGAATAGGATAAGCTGCTTTTTCATTAAGAGTAACAATAGCATGGCCTGCTTCATGATAAGCAGTTAATTTTTTTTCTTCTTCTGTCATCACCATTGATCTTCTCTCTGCACCCATCATTACTTTATCTTTAGCCTCTTCAAATTCTTGTGATGTTACAATTCTTTTATTTTTTCTTGCCGCTAACAGTGCAGCTTCATTTACAAGATTTGCTAAATCTGCACCAGAAAAACCTGGGGTTCCTCTAGCAACAGTTCTTAAATTTACATCTGGAGACATAGATATTTTTTTTGCATGCACTTTAAGTATTTTTTCTCTTCCGATAATATCTGGGTTAGAGACAACAACCTGTCTATCAAATCTTCCTGGTCTTAATAAAGCTGGGTCTAACACATCTGGTCTGTTAGTAGCTGCAATAATTATCACTCCCTCATTTGTGTCAAATCCGTCCATCTCGACCAGCAATTGGTTTAGTGTTTGCTCTCTCTCATCATTGCCACCGCCTAAACCAGCTCCTCTACTTCTACCTACAGCATCAATCTCGTCGATAAAAATAATACATGGAGAATGTTTTTTACCTTGTTCAAACATGTCTCTTACTCTTGACGCTCCTACTCCAACAAACATTTCAACAAAATCTGATCCAGATATTGTAAAGAATGGAACTCCTGCTTCGCCAGCTATTGCTCTTGCTAATAAAGTTTTTCCAGTTCCTGGGGGGCCTACTAAAAGACATCCTCTAGGTATTTTACCTCCCAATCTGCTAAATTTTTTTGGGTCTCTTAAAAACTCAACAACTTCTTCAACTTCTTCTTTTGCTTCTTCAACACCTGCTACGTCATTAAAGGTAACTTTTCCTTTAACTTCGTTCATCATCTTTGCTTTAGATCTTCCAAAGCCCATTGCTCCACCTTTGCCACCTTGCATTTGTCTCATAAAGAAAATCCAAACTGCAATCAATAGCAACATTGGAAACCAGGATAGTAGAACTCCAAGGAGTGATGGCATTTTTTCATCTTTTGGAACAGCTGAAATGCTAACTCCGCTTTCAGATAACTTTTCTACCAAATTTGGATAATTTGCAGAGTAAGTAGTAAAAGTTTTACCATTAGCCATTACACCTTTTATGTTATTACCCTGTATCTGAACCTCTACAACTCTTCCATTATCAACTTCCTTCAAAAATTCTGAGAAAATGATTTTTTCATTATTTGCTGATTTAATATTTTGTGGGTTTTTAAACATATTATAGAGTCCAATAGTCAGAACGACGATTATTGCCCACATTGCTAAATTTTTAAAATTCATATCAAACCCTAAAGTAAGAATTATTCTATATTAAACAAGTGCTAAATTGTAACATAAATTAGTTTATTTTATGTTTTCAGGGTAAATTAGTGTTGTATTATTAATTCTCTCAATAATACAGCCGCCAAAAGTAGTTTTTTTAAAAGAATTATCTTTAATTTCATAGATTTTTTTTAGCATGGATTTACCTCTGGGATAGTAGTATTTATTATTTGTTTTTGAAATTAGGGTTGAAAGCGATCTAAGTACAATTTCATTAGGTTGTATAAAAAATTTAGAATTTAAAACTAATATATCTTTGACATTTTTAGTTAAATAATTCGTATTGTTAGAAATATTCTGATCTGAATAAAATTTCAATGTCTCATTAGCAGAGTATAAATTGCAATAAGTTAAATCAAATTTTTTCTTATCAAAACCGTCAACTTGTAGATTTCTTAATAAATTTCTTACTCTAATCCTTAAAAACTGATTATTATAATTAGATGGATCATTAATATAATAGCCAAATACTTTATTAGTAACTTTTAGTAGTGTTTTTTTTGGAATATTTAGGAAAGGTCTGTAGCCTTTCAAGCTTCTTCTTATCAAAGTATCTTTTGATGAAAATGATGTTAGACCTCTAATACCTGAACCTCTCAACATTCTAATAAAAAAATTTTCATAAAGGTCATCTTGATGATGAGCTAACAATACTGCATTAATTTTCTTTGATTTGCAGAATTTTTCCAGCAAACTATATCTAGCTATTCTTGCATTTTCTTGGGTTGTTCTTATTTCTTTAATTTTTTTCCAAGATAGTATTTCACATTTAATTTGATATTTACTAACAAAATGTTTTAGATCTCTAGCTTCTTTAGATGAGTTTTTTCTTATTTTGTGATCAACGTGAACATAATAGATTTTTTTATTATTTAGAATTTGGAAACATTTAGAGAAATATGCCAGTGCTAAGCTGTCCGAACCACCTGATAAAGAGACAGCAAAAGAATTAATTTTTCTAAACTTTAAAAATTCTTCAAAATTTTTGTAAATTTTTTTGAATTCTTTATTATTAAGATAATTTAAAATCTTTTTATGAACTTTGTTTTTGACAGTCAAACTTTTTTTCTTCATATTTAGCTTTTTGAAGAACAGATTGTTTAGCTTTAGGATATTCCTTTTTTACTCCCTTAATCATTAAACAACCTTGATCTTTTTCTCCGATTTGAACTAATGATACTCCAAGCTTAAGTAAATTAATAGCTGCCTTTTCACTTTTTGGATATTTTTGATAACCTTCTAGATATGCTGACGCTGCATCAGTATACAGCTGTCTTATCCTGAAAGTTTCTGCATACCAATATTGAGCATTCCCGGCTAAGTTATGCTCTGGATTATCCATTACGAATTCTCTCAAAGCTCTTTCGGCTGTAGTGTAATCTCCTTGTTTTAAAAGACTAGTTGCAAAATTATATTGCTCTTTTGGATCTGTTTTTGGTAAAATTTTTTCTTCAGTCACAAAATTTTCTGTAACTACACTGCTTGTTGTTTCAATAGATTGGGTCTTTTGAACTAAATCTTTTGTTTCAGTATCTTTGTAAGTAATTGAACCTAGGTCTTGAGGTTGAGATGATCCGGGTAAAGTTTTATCTGGTTTTGAAGTAACAACTTTATTAACATTTCCAACTTCAAGTTCTTGGAATCTTAATTGATTATCAGCCTGTACTTTAGATAACCTGCTAGATAGTTTGTCAATTTTAAAATTTATTTCTTCAAACTTATTAGTTAATTGTTGAAACTGTTGTTCAATCTCTGATAACTTCAATAAATGTCTAGTTAGGACGTCTTCGTCATTGTTACTTAAAACCGAACTATTGCTTGTAATATTTTCTGATGACTGTGAATAAACAGCTTTCTCTAAAGTCTTAACATCTTGTTTTAATTTTTTTAAAATTTCGAGAGTATTCTCTTCAGCACTTGATTGAGATATTAAGATGCTTAAAGCTATAATAAAATATAAAAATCCTTTATTAAAAAGTTTATTAAAGACCATTCTTTAATTAATATTTATAATAATGGCAAAAAAAAGACCCTGGTTTTTTAAAACCAGGGTCTAAATTTTTTTTAACTAATTAATTTGCTTTTACTGTTACTGATCTTCTATTTTTTGACCAAGCTAATGGATTTGATCCAGAGTCTACTGGTCTCTCTTTACCATAACTTATCACTGATATTCTGTTCCCAGATATTCCGTAAGTCATTAAATAGTCTTTAGCAGCGTTAGCTCTTCTTTCACCTAAAGCAAGGTTATATTCTCTAGTTCCTCTTTCGTCTGCATGACCTTCCAATACAACGTTTACTTTTGAATTTTTCCTTAACCAAGCAGCTTGTTTTCTTAAAGTTTCTCTAGAAGCAGTTGTTAAGACTGACTCATTAGTTGCAAAGAAAACTCTGTCCGGTACTCCTGATGCTAAATATTCAACTGTATCTTTACCAGTGTAAACATCCCCCTGCATTTGATTTGATACTTTTTTCGTCGCGCAGGCAGATAAAAATATTCCTGCTAATACAACAAAAAGGATGTTCTTAAAAATTTTGTTTAGTTTCATTACTGCTCCTTAAATATAAATATGTACTTTTTCACACCTAAATAGATCTTTCAAGCTTAAAAATCAAGAATTTAATAAGTTTTAGTAAATTTTTCATTATTATTCACTTAATAATGACGACCAGGATGGGTCCGAGGCATCAGTTTTAGTGTCAACTAATCTCTCATTATATCCAGTCAAATCTATAGACCATAATTTAGCCGAAAAACCTTTACCTTCAGAATCTGACTTAGTTTCCCTATAGAATATTAATACTCTGCCATTTGGAGACCATGATGGTGCCTCTTGGTAATAATTTTCTGTTAGCAATCTTTCTCCACTTCCATCAACTCTCATTACACCAATATAGAATTTGCCTTTATGAAGTTTGGTAAATGCAATCAAATCTCCCCTTGGAGACCATACTGGGGTGCCGTACAAACCCTTACCAAAAGAAATTCTTTTAACTTTTGAGCCATCACTTTTCATGACATAAATTTGTTGGTAGCCACTCCTATCTGAGTTAAAGCATATATATTTACCGTCAGGTGAAAATGAAGGTGAAGTATCTATAGAAGGATGATTGGTAATTTTTTCAACAATTCTATTTTCAAGATCCATTGTATATATATCTGAGTTACCATCTTTAGCAAAACTCATAATTATTTTTTTTCCATCTGGAGAGAATCTTGGAGCAAACGTCATTCCTGGAAAATCACCAACAACTTCTTGAACTCCTGTTTCAATATCTAATAGATAAACTCGAGGTAAGTTTTTAAAATACGATAAATAAGTAACCATTTGGTTTGTTGGATTAAATCTTGGAGTTAACACCAGCTCATTACCTAAAGTTAAATACTTTGTGTTAAATCCATCTTGATCCATAATTGCCAACTTCTTGACTCTATTAGTCTTTGGTCCTTCTTCAGATACATAAATGATCCTAGTGTCAAAATAGCCTTTTTCACCAGTTAACCTTTGATAAACTTTATCTGTAATAATGTGGCCAACTCTTCTCCAATTATCTGGCACTGTTGTGAAAGCTAAAGCCATCATTTCTTTTCCTGCAAGAACATCCCATAATCTAAACTCTACTCTAAGTTTTTCTTTCTCATATTTAACCTCACCAGTAATAAGAGCCTGAGCTTTGATCAAAGACCAATCCTCAAATCTTGGTTTTAGGTGAGCTATGTCAGGTTTTTGTAAGAATGCTTCTTTTTTAAGAGGATTAAAAAGTCCAGAGGACTTTAAGTTATTTTCCACAACAGAGGATATATCTTCACCAATATTTTCTCTTTTTAATAAATTTTGAAATTCTTTGACTGACTTTGATTCAACAAACAAAGGGGAGACTGCTATTGGAAGTGGGTCTAGGTTACCTCTAGTGATGTCAACCTCAATTAATCCAAATGAAATTTTTGGTATTATTAAAAAAAGCAGTGCAAATATGTATAATTTAGTTTTTTTCATCCTTTTAACATTTCTCTAGCATCAAAATTTAATTGAAGATCTTTCCATCTTTCGTATCCAGTTGTAGGTACTCTTAAAGGTTGGCAAAGCCTAATTGCCCTTAAAGCACTTTCTGCAAGCACTTTATAAAAACCTTGTCCAGGTTTATTCATTCTTGCATGATCTAAAATTTCAGAATTTATTACGGTACCATCTGGTTTTAAACTTAATTTTATTCTAACCAGTAAATTTTCATTATAAGGCAATCCTAAAGGAATACTCCAACAACCAAAAATTTGTGCTTTTAACGCATCTTCCTCACTCAAGGTTAAAGCGCTTGTTGTAATATTTTTTTGGTTTGATTGTGTAACTTTATCAGTTTTGTTTGTGGTTTCTGCTAATTCTTCTTTAGATTTATCAATTAATGCAGCAATATTATTTGGGTCAAATAATTCATCTTTTTCAAATTCTGATACTTGTTTAACTTCATCGTCAATTTTCTCAGGATTTTGAATATCCTTCTCAGGTTTTTTAACTATTTCTTGGTTTTGATCTGGCAATGGTATTGCGTCGGGTTTTTCTTTTTTTACTTGTTTTGGTGGTGCTTGCTCTGATACTAATTTTTCTTTTTCTTTAACTTTCTCAATAATTTTTTTTGCTTTAGGTGCGAAAGGTATATTTGTTTTATCGGTAATTTGAATAAGTTCTATCGATATTAGTGGAGGTAAATCTATAGGTTTTTTTGCTATGAAAGGAAAAGTAAGAGCAGTTATAACAACTAATAAAATATGTAATGCAGATGAAATCGCAATATTCTTTATCATTGGCCTATCGTCTTTTTGTAAAAGATTAATTAATTTCATCTTTCTTTATAAGGTTCTGAAATTAAAGCTACTTTTGTAAAACCAGAGCCTGACAACATTCCCATTACCTCAAGAACTCTTCCATAATTAATTGTTTTATCACCCCTTACATAAATTCTTGTATCTGTTCTATTTTTTGAAACTGCAAGTATTTTTGCAATTACATTATCATAATCAACTTTTGCTTCTTGAATAAATATTTCACCCTTAGAATTAATGGTAAGCGTTAAAGGTTCTTGCTCCTCTGGTAATGAGTCTGCGGAACTTTCTGGTAGATCAACCTGAACTCCGACTGTCAACAATGGGGCTGTAACCATAAACACAATTAATAAAACAAGCATAACATCCACAAAAGGTGTAACATTTATTTCACTCATTGGTTCTTTAGAATTTTTTTTTAGACTAAAAGCCATAAGTTTAAATTATAGATATAAATCTTTTAGCAAAATTTTCTAATCTCTGAGAATATTTTTTAGAGTCATTATTAAATTTATTGAATGCTATGACAGCAGGGATGGCTGCTAATAAACCTAGTGCTGTTGCAAATAAGGCTTCTGCAATGCCTGGGGCAACAATTGCAAGACTCGTATTTCTTGAAACAGCTATTGATTGAAATGAATTCATTATACCCCAAACCGTTCCAAACAAACCTATAAATGGAGCCGTAGAACCCACTGTTGCAAGAAAGGAAAAATTTTTTTCTAAAAAATTTAACTCTGTTTCTATATTAGACTCAAGCAAACCTGTAAGTTTTTCGTTCAAATTACTTCTTGATCTAGATTTTAAAACAACCTGCATAGTTTTTCTAAAAACATTTGACATTGGATCATCTTTGCTAGCTGGTAGATTATTATAAAAACTTTCAGCAGATTTAGATTTCCAGAATTTTTCTTCAAACTCAACGGTGCTCTCATTTATTTTTTTAAACATTTTTAATTTTTCTATAATTATTGCCCAGGAATATATTGATGCGGCTATTAATATTATTATTACTGATTTGACAACGATATCAGCTCTTAAGAATAGGCTCATTAAAGAAAAATCAACTGAGCTACCTAAGCCAACAGCTTGAGAAGTTATATCTGCTTCCATCAAAAATTTTTCACACTAAAATGTGTCATCAATTTGTCTTAATTTTTTTGGATTTGATAGTAAAAACTAGCAATTAATATTGCGTCAGCTTTATTGGCGTCTTTTTTTCTCGATAATTTAGAAGAAATGTATGGAAAAAACTCAATTGCTTTAGTTCTACTGGAGTCCTTTTGCGTATTTATAAGATTATAATACTTTTTCCATTTAACTGGTGAAACAAAATCCATCGGTATTTGCATAGCTGAAAATATACCCTTGAGTACTCCAAAAGATTGGCCAAAATTAAACATGCTTGTAACGCCTTGGCCGGGCATCGCAGATACCTGTTCTATTACCACTTTTATATCCTTCTTATCTTCATTAATAATTGCTCTCTGAATTTCATTATATATTTGCGATCCATTAACCTGTGATTTGTTTTTTTTTCCAACTGGCATTATAGGCATATCAAAAACATCCAAAATTTTACCATTCTTGAAAAAGCATATAGCTCCTTTTATCCCTGGGTCTATGCCTATAATTAACATTATTGCTCCGGTATTTCTAAGTTCGAGTATACCTTTTGAACATCATCATGATCTTCTAAAGAATCTAAAAACTTTTTAGCTTCTAAAAATTGCTCTTTGTTTAAGCTAATCTTATTTAAAGGATACCACTCAATATTTGTAGTCAAAAAATTCTTAATTTTTTTCTCCATAATTTTTTTTACATCATAAATATTCTCTTTATTGCAGTGTATTTCATGATAGCTCTTATTTGAAAAACATTCATCTGCGCCAGAATTTATTGCTATTTCTAAAATATTATCAGGTTCTATTTGTTCCGCATCTACTCTTATGATTCCAAGATGTTTGAAGTTGTGTGCAGCAGAACCTTGGGTGCCTAAATTGCCACCGTTTTTTTGAAAAATTTCTCTTATTTTTGATGCTGTTCTATTTTTATTATCAGTTAATGCCTCCACAATTACAGCAATTTTATAATTGCCAAATCCCTCATACCTTATTTCATCAAAATTAGATTGATCATTAAATTTTGATTTATCAATAGCCCTATCAATATTATCTTTAGGCATATTAGCTGATCTTGCGGCTTGTATTGCAGATCTTAGTCTATGGTTCATATCAGGATCTTTGTCTCCTAACTTAGCAGCAACAGTAATCTCCCTAGACAATTTAGAAAAAACTTTTGACCTTTCTTTATCTGCTTTTCCTTTTTTATGTTTGATTCCAGCCCAATGTGAATGACCTGCCATATTAATTTGTATTCTGTAGAACACCTCCCATTACAATACTATTTATTTTCTTGGCTAAGCCCGTTTTTGAGCAACAATCAACAATTACACCTGACAAAGTTCCTTCCCCCAAAGATGGAAAATGTTTTTCAGCTTTTTTTTTATAAAACTTATTTATAGAATTATCTTTATTCATACCAATTACAGAGTCGTAATCACCACACATCCCGGAGTCCGTTATGTAAGCAGAACCTTTTTTAAGAATTCGAGCATCATTTGTTGGAACATGTGTATGAGTACCTGTAATTAAAGTTGCTTTTCCATCAAACAAGTGGCCTATTGCCATTTTCTCGCTAGTTATTTCCCCATGAACATCGATTATTAAAAAATCGTAGTTTTTTTTTAAATTATAGTTTTTAAGAAATTTTTCTATTTCGATAAAAACATCTCCACATTTTCTCATAAAAACATTTCCCATTAAATTTAAAACACCTACTTTAAAGTTATTTTTACTATTAAAAATTTCAAAACCCTTTCCAGGAGCGGGAGCAGTCAAATTATAAGGTCTTAAAAGTTTTTTCTCTTTCTCAATATGTTCAACGGTTTCTTTTTGATCCCAAACATGGTTTCCTGTAGTTAAAACATCTATTCCACATTGAAATAACTCATTTGAAATTTTTTCAGTTATGCCTACTCCATTATCTGCAGCATTCTCACCATTGGCAACAACGAAATCTAAATTTTTTTGTTTAATTATGTCTGGTAAATAATTTTTAACAACCTCGCAGCCAGATGGTCCAACTATATCTCCTAGGAAAAGTATTCTCATTTGTAAACTTTATCTTCAGTAAGTATATAGTTCATTTTTTTATCAAATCTATTAGTTGGAACTTTATTTATTTTTTGACAGGAAAGAGCAAGACCAATTTTTAAGATTTTTTTAGTTTTTTCTAGTTTACCTATAAATCTATCGTAAAAACCACCACCATATCCAAGTCTGTTCAATTTAGCATCAAATGCAACAATTGGGATTACAAGTGTAGAGGGTATAATTTTTTTTAATTTGATAGGCTCTGGTATGCCAAAATTACTAATTTTTAGAGGACTTTTTTCATTCCATTCGTAAAATGACATGCCTGAGTTTTTCTCTAAGACTGGTAAAGAAATAATATATTTTTTATTTCTTAAATATTGAATTATTTCTATTGTAGATACTTCGGAACCAATTGGGTAATAAAGACCTATCTTCTTATTTTTAGGTATCTTCTTTAACAACTTTATCAAATTTAGACAATTAATTTTTTTGTTTTTAAATTTGAAATTGAATCGCTTTTTTAAAATTATTTTTCTAATTTGAGATTTTTTCACAACTAAAAATTAGTTTTTCAAATTCGTTTTTTGAACAAATTCTTCAATTTGTTGAGTTGTATTAGAAATTATTTTATCGTATTCATTTTTTAAACTTTGTATCTCATGCTCTAGTTTAGAAATACTTTCAGAAAGTTTTTTTGCCTCATTTTCTTTGTCATCTTTATACTCATAAGCCAAAGTCTTCAGCTCTTTAAATTTTCCAGTAATATTCTCTATTTCTTTTTTGTTAATATCTACTTTTTTTTTTGTCTCAAAGTATTCATCCATAATTTTTATCGATGTAATCAATAATAATTTATTTTCTCCTATATTTCCTAGATCTGATTTTAACTTTTCGAATTTTTCACTAAGATGGTTTGCTAACAATTCTAAGTGCTCTTCCTGGCCATCATCACAAGACAAAAGAAAATCTTTGCCATTAAATTTAATATTTACATTTGCCATTTATCAATTTCATCTAACAGAATATCTGTTTCTTGGTTTAATTCATCAATTTTCTCGTTAAATTTTAATTGATCTATTTTATGTTTTGAGTTTTTCTCTTTTATGACCTCTAATTGACCCTTTAATTTATGATGTTCATCCATTAAATTTTGATGTTTGTTTTCAAGTTGTTTTTTTTCAATTTCTAATTGATTTTTTTGATCAGTTAAAAATTCTATATTTTTTAGACCTTCCTCATCCACCAAATTAAGTTTTTTTAATTTGTCTAGAGCTATTTCAAGCTTTTTTTCTTTCTCACTGAAGTATTTCATATATATATTATATTATTAAATTGAGTCATCTTAGTCTAGATAGGTTTACAATTGAAAGTAGAACATAAACAATTAGCTAACGCAATTAGATTTTTGTCAATTGATGCGGTAGAAGCTGCGAATTCTGGTCATCCAGGAATGCCTATGGGCATGGCGGATGTCGTAACAGTTTTATTTAAGAACTTTTTAAAATTTAATCCAAAAAATCCAAATTGGATTAACAGAGATAGGTTCATTTTATCAGCAGGACATGGATCTATGCTTTTATATTCTTTGCTTTATTTAACTGGGTATAAGAGTGTCTCTTTAGATGATATAAAAAATTTTAGGAAGCTAGATTCTATATGCGCTGGACATCCAGAATATCACCCAAACTCCGGTATTGAGACAACTACGGGTCCGCTTGGTCAAGGAATTTCAAATGCTGTGGGTTTTGCTTTAGCCGAAGAGATATTAAAAGGTAAAATTGGTAAAAAATTTATAGACCACAAAACTTATGTTTTAGCTGGAGATGGTTGTCTGATGGAAGGTATAAGTCATGAGGCTCTAAGTCTGGCAGGTCATTTAAAACTAAAAAATCTAATTTTATTGTTTGATAATAACTCTGTATCAATAGATGGTCCTACTAACTTGGCAGTATCGGATAATACAAAAAAAAGATTTGAAAGTTATGGTTGGAATTATTTAGACATAAACGGACATAGCGAAAAACAAATTTTTATTGCATTAAAAAAAGCACAAAATTCAAAAAAGCCTATTGCTATATCATGTAAAACTACGATAGGTTTTGGCTCTCCTAATAAAGGTGGTAAATCGTCTTCTCACGGAAGTCCTCTAGGTAATGATGAAATTATGCTTGTAAGAAAAAAATTAAATTGGAAGTATATGCCTTTCGAAATTCCAGATAGAATATTAAACGCATGGAGAGATATTGGAAATAAAGCATCTTTAGCGGCGGAAAAGTTAAATTCTAAAAACAATATAAAAAAGGAAAATTTAATCCCAGTTTCTATAAGTGAGGAAATTGAGGAATTTAAGAAAAGTTATACAGATACTTTGGAACCGATGGCGACAAGAAAATCTTCAGAAAAATTTCTTGAGATTGCATCAAAGTTGACAAATCTTATTGGCGGATCTGCTGATCTAGCTGGTTCAAATAATACAAAAACTAAAAATCATAAAATTATTAAACCAGGAAAATTTGATGGAAATTACATTCATTATGGTGTTAGAGAACATGCCATGTGTGGAATAATGAATGGAATTTCTTTACACAGTAATCTAATTCCTTACGGAGGAACTTTTTTAATATTCAGCGACTATTGCAAACCCTCAATTAGACTTTCAGCTATGATGGGACAAAAAGTGATCTTTGTTTTCACTCATGACTCTATCGGCCTTGGTGAGGATGGACCCACACACCAACCAATTGAACAACTGTCAGCACTTAGATCAATACCAAATTTGAATGTTTTTAGACCTGCAGATACAATAGAAACATTTGAGTGTTGGCAAATAGCTTTAGAAAATAAAAATACCCCAAGTGTTATTGCTTTAACCAGACAAAAGACTAATCCTATTAGAAAAGATCATCTAGTTATAAATCGGTGTTCTAAGGGGGCGTATGAAGTAATGAGGACTGGAAATAATTTGAACTTAATTTTAATTTCAACTGGTTCAGAAGTAGAACTTGCATGTAGAATTAGTCATAAATTGGCCACAGATAATATCTATTCAAAAGTTATATCAATGCCTTGCCATGAAATTTTTGACTCCCAGAGTAATAATTACAAATCTGAAATATTAACAAGTAATTTATTAAAGGTTTCAATAGAGGCATCTGAGACGAACTATTGGAAAAAATATACTGGTGATAACGGATTAAATTTTGGAATTGACGAATTTGGAAAGAGCGCACCATACAAAGATGTTTACGATCATTTTAAATTAAATGAGGAAAATATTATAAATAGAATTAAGGAAAGATTTTGAAAGCTAAAATTGGAATTAACGGGCTAGGTAGAATTGGTAGAATGGTCCTTAGATCTATTTTTGAGGAAAAACATAAAGGTCTAAAGATTAATCATATTAATAATAGAGCAGATATTAGAACAGCCTGTGATCTTATAAAAAGAGACAGTGTGCATGGAAAATTTAGAGCAAAAATATCTGTCGAAAAAAATAAATTAATAATCAATGGAAATAAAATAACTTATTCGCAAGAAAATAATTTAAGCAGCATATCATGGAAGAAATATAAAGTTGATATAGTTCTCGAATGCACAGGTAAATTTAATTCAAAGGATAAATTAATTTCTCATATTAAAAATGGCGCTAAAAAAGTAATTGTCTCAGCACCGTGTAAAAATGCAGACAAAACGATAGTTTATGGAGTAAACCACACAAATATTTCAAAACAAGATAAAATTATTTCTGCTGCCTCCTGTACAACTAATTGTTTAGCTCCAGTTGTTTATGTTTTAAATAAAAATTTTGAAATTGAAAAAGGTTTTATGACAACTATACATTCTTATACAACAGATCAAAGAATGCTTGATAATTCTCATAAAGATCCTAGAAGAGCAAGATCTGCGTGTCAGTCTATAGTGCCAACCTCAACCGGAGCTTCAAAAGCAATTGGTGAAATTATACCATCATTAAAAGGAAAACTAGAAGGTGTTGCCATGAGAGTGCCAACTCCCAATGTTTCATTAGTTGAACTGGTCTTTCAAACAAAAAAAGATTTAAGTATAGAAAAAATAAATTCGTCTTTTAATAAATTTAGCAAAAATAATAAAAATAAGGTTTTAAAGATAACTCAAGAAAAGCTTGTTTCAGTAGATTTTAATCATGATCCCGCATCGTCAATTATTGATGCAAAATTAACAAATGTAGTTGGTAAAAACATGGGTAAAATTTCAGCATGGTATGATAACGAGTGGGGTTTTTCTAATAGAATGTGTGATATAGCTGAGTACCTTCGTAAGATATCTTGATGAAGTATATTAAAGATCACGAAAATCTTGATCAAAAAAACGTTTTGTTAAGATTAGATTTAAATGTTCCTTTAAAAGATGGTATAATCACTGACCAAACAAGAATTGATAAAATTTTACCAATAATTAATTTTTTACTTAATAAAAATTCACGAATTATAGTGGTTTCTCATGTAGGGCGTCCCAAAGGTGAGAAAAATAGCGATCTATCTATGAAACCAATTTGTGAATATTTAGAAAAAAAAATTAATAAAAAAATTAAACTTATCAGTGATGATATTTTTAAATTAGAAAAAGAGGACTTGTTTGTAGAAAAATTTAATGAGATTGTATGCTTGGAAAATATTAGATTCAACGAGGAGGAGGAAAAAAATGATGCTACTTTTGCTAAGCAATTAGCGAGTTTGGCAGATTTATTTGTAAATGATGCATTTTCTTGTTCTCATAGAGCCCACACATCTGTAAGTAAAATCACAGAGTTTTTGCCCTCATTTGCTGGGCTTCAATTAGAGGCAGAATTGACTGCTTTAAAAAAAGTTACAACTGAGATTAAAAAACCAATTACTTGTATTATCGGGGGTTCTAAAATTTCCTCAAAAATTGGAATAATTAAAAATTTAATTCCTAAATTTAACAATATTATTATCGTTGGGGGTATGGCAAATAATATTCTTGATTATAAAGGAAATCAAATAGGAAAATCAGTTAAAGAAGAAAATTGTGAAAAAATAATTGAAGAGATATTTGAAACTTCAAAACAACATTCTTGCTCAATTACTTACCCTATAGATGTTTTGGTTGGAAAAAATCTAAATAGTGTATCTAAGGCTAAGGAGCTAAATGAAATAGATAGAGATGATTTAATTTTAGATATAGGACCAAAAACAATCAATGCAATTAAAAAAGTAATTGAAAATAGTGAAACGGTTTTATGGAACGGGCCAGCGGGATATTTCGAAAATCCTAAATTTGCAAATGGTAGTTACGAGATTGCAAAAGCAATAATTAAAAAAAATAAAAAGAAATCAATTTACTCAGTTGTAGGCGGAGGGGATACAATAGCATTAATCAATGAAATTAAGGCAATTAAAGATTTTAATTTTGTTTCAACTGCTGGTGGTGCATTTTTAGAATATCTTGAAGGTAAAGATCTACCTGGTATAAAAGCTTTAAGTTAACATGTCTGAACTAAATAACATTGCACTTAAGATTTTAAAAAATGGTAGAGGTATATTGGCTGCCGATGAAAGCACTGGAACAATGACAAAAAGATTAGATAGTGTTAATGTGCCATCAACTCCAGAAAATAGATTATTATTCAGAGAGGCATTATTCAGCGCATCAAGTATGACTGAATGCATAGGTGGAGTGATCCTGTATGATGAAACAATAAAACAACGAACTTCTAAAAAGAATATGATACCGGAATTAATTTCAAAGATGGGTTCTGCTGCAGGAATAAAAGTCGATACTGGTGCTAAGGTTTTAGCGGGATCGCCGGAGGAAAAGATTACTGAAGGATTAGATGGATTAAGAGAAAGATTGAAAGAGTATTATAAACTTGGTGCAAAATTTACAAAATGGAGAGGAGTTTATAATATATCTAAAACTTATCCTAGCAAACTTTCTATTCAGTCAAATGCTCATGCACTAGCAAGATATTCTGCTTTAGTTCAAGAGTGCAATATGGTTCCGATAGTGGAGCCAGAAGTGTTAATGGATGGCGATCATTCAGCGAAAGATTGTTTTTTAAAAACTTCGGAAGTAATCAAAAAATGTTTTGAGGAACTAATTGTACACAAAGTAGACTTGAAAGGTATCATACTTAAACCTAATATGATTTTAGCTGGTAATAAATCTAAAGAAAAAATTCTTAATGAGGAAGTTGCAAAACTAACTTTAGAATGTTTAAAAAACTCTGTTCCTTCGGATGTTCCTGGGATTGCATTTTTATCTGGGGGTCAATCAGAAATAGAAGCGACTGAAAATTTAGATTTAATAAATAAATATAATGATACAAGTTTTATTATGAGTTTTTCTTACGGTCGAGCTCTTCAGCAAAGTGCCCTAAAATTTTGGTCAAAAGATATACAAAATATAGAAGGTACACAAAGGATTTTTAACCATAGAGCTAGAATGAACACGCTGGCGGCTAAAGGGAAATGGTCTAAAGATCTTGAAAATTAATAAAAAAAAATTTATTTATCTAATTTCGCCTTTAAAAGTTAATAAAAATTTTTATGTCAATTTAATTAGAGTATTTAAAGAAAATAAAGTTAGTTTTTTTCAGCTTAGATTAAAAGACAAAAATTTCAAAAAAAAATTTATCATTGGGAAAAAAATTAAAAAAATCTGTAAAACATTTAATGTTAAGTTTATTATTAATGATGATGTTTTTTTAGCAAAAAAATTAAATGCTGATGGTTGTCATTTGGGCCAAAATGATATGAATATTTTAGATGCAAGAAATTTATTAGGAAATAAAATAATAGGAATTACATGCCATAATTCAATTAGGTTAGCTAAAGTCGCTATTAAAAATAAAGCTGACTATTTAGCTTTTGGTGCGTTTAATTTGTCGAAAACTAAAAAAATAAAATATAAAGCAGGAGTTGACATATTAAAAAAAGCTAGAAAGATTACAAAAATTCCAATTGTTGCTATCGGAGGTATTAACTCTAATAATTATCATAAACTACTATTGAATAAGGCTAACTTTTTAGCTATTTCAGGCTACATTTGGAAAAATAAAAAAATAAAACCCCTAGAGGCTATGAGGAAATTTAAATGAAAATTAATGCAGGCGAGATTAGAGTTGGAATGCTTCTGGAGCATAAGAATGATTTATGGCAAGTGCTAAAAACCCAACATGTAAAGCCCGGAAAAGGAGGAGCATTTGCACAGGTGGAGATGAAGAGTATTAACAAAAATACAAAATTGAATGAAAGATTTAGATCAAGTGAAACTGTTGAAAAAGCTATATTAGAAGAAACCAAATATAATTATCTATACGACGATGAAAAAAATTATTTTTTTATAGAACCTAAAACTTTTGAACAAGTTGAAATAAAAAAAGATATAGTTGGAGAAAAAGGAAAATTGCTTATTGAAAACTTAGAAGTTTCAATTAATTTCCACAATAATACTGCTATATCAGTTGAATTACCAAAACAAATAACTTGTAAGATTAAAAATACAGATGTAGCATTAAAAGGCCAGACTGTCTCTTCATCTTATAAGCCCGCCACTCTAGAAAATGGACTTGATATTCAAGTCCCCCCTTTTATTGAGACAGGTGACAAAATTATTTTAGATAGTAGAACTTTAGAATATTTAAAAAAAGTATAATTTATGAATTCTATATCAGCTAATTTAAATTTAATGATTAAAGCATCTGAAAAGGCATCTAAAATTTTAATCAGAGATTTCGGTGAAGTAGAAAAATTACAAGTTTCCTTAAAAGGTCCAAACAATTTTGTTACAAATGCAGACAGAAAAGTAGAGGAAATTATTATAAAAGAACTTAGTAAATCAAAAAAAAACTTTTCATTTCTTACAGAGGAAAGTGGTTTTGTTAAAAACAAAGATGAAGATAATTTTTGGATAATCGACCCTATTGATGGGACTACAAATTTTTTAAATGGAGTCCCACATTTTTGTATTTCGATTGCACTTTTAATAGACAACGAAATTATCGCAGGGGTTATTTATGACCCCATTAAAGATGAACTTTTTTATGCTGAAAAAAAAGGTGGTTCATACTTAAATAACAAAAGTATAAGAGTTTCAAAAAAAAGTGAGATACATAGTTGTCTGTATGGTGTAAATTTTAGAAAAAATCTTCCTGAAAATTTTATTATAAGAAATACTGGTAGTGCTGCACTAGATTTAGCTTATGTATCATCGGGTAGGTTCGATGGTTGCTTACAAAAGAACGTAAATCTATGGGATATAGCGGCAGGAACTATATTAATAAATGAAGCAGGTGGAGTAGTTGACAATTTTGATTTAAAAAAATTTGGTAAAATTAGCATTAAAGCATCTAACGAGAAAATAAGTAGTGATTTAAACAAAAAAATTAATATCTTTTAATTGTTTTATAATTTTCTTTTGCTATAAATTCGCTATGAAAAAAAATATTCATCCAGACTATCATAAAATTAAAGTTGAAATGACTGATGGCACTCAATTTGAAACTCGATCTACTTGGGGCAATGAGGGTGAGGTGCTTAAACTTGAAATTGATCCAAAATCACATTCTGCTTGGACAGGTGGAAAACAGAAAATATTAGATAAAGGTAGAGTAAGTAAATTTAATAAAAAATTTCAAAACTTCAAATCAGATATAAAGAAATAAATTTAATTATGACTATGACACCTCTAATGCCAATGGCTACAGCAGTGTGGCTTGTTGAAAATACGACTTTAACATTTAAACAAATAGCTAATTTTTGCAATCTGCATGAAATAGAAATTCAAGGGATTGCTGATGGGGAAGTGGCTAAAGGCATTAAACCATATAATCCTATAACCTCTGGACAGTTAACAAGAGAGGAAATTGATTTATCTAGTAAAGACCAGAATAGACCACTTAATATCACTAACTTTGACATAGATATTAGAGAAAGTGAAAAAAAATTAAAAAAATATGTTCCCTTATCTAAAAGACAAGATAAACCAGATTCAGTGCTATGGTTAATTAAAAACCATCCTCAGTTAAAAGACTCTCAAATAGCGAAATTAGTGGGTATTACAAAAAACTCTGTGGTAGCGATTAGAAATAAAAGTTACTGGAATTATAATAATCTAAATTCCAAAGATCCTGTCGCTATAAATTTGTTTTCACAGAAAGATCTAACTGATGCTTTGGAAAAGGCAGAAAGACGTATAAAGAGAGAAAAAAAACTTAAAGAAAAAGCCCAAAAACAAAATCTTTCATCAATATAAAAAAATAATAGACATAATTTTCTTTAGGTGTTAATTACTACCCTTTTTTGGAGGATGTTATTAAAATAGACGTTAAAGATAATAATGTAGAGCAAGCTTTGAGAGTTTTAAAAAGAAAACTACAAAGAGATGGGTTTTTTAAAATTGTAAAACTAAAATCTAATTATGAAAAACCATCAGAGAAAAAGAAAAGAATACTTCAAGAAAACATAAAAAGAGTAAAAAAACTTAATAAGTTAAAAAATAGAATATAATATCGCGGGGTGGAGCAGTCTGGTAGCTCGTCAGGCTCATAACCTGAAGGTCGGCGGTTCAAATCCGTCCCCCGCAACCAATTATCAAATTTTAAATCTTGATTTTCTGCTATCTTGTAAAAAAGTTTTTACAGTTTCTGTTGTTAATCTTTTGAAAGATTTTCCAAATTTCTCTATTTTTTTAATAATACTTGGAGGTATTGTTATAATATGGCATCCAAGTTCTGATGCGTGTAAATAATTGTATGGTTCTCTAACACTTGCCCAGAGTATTTTTACATTTTTATATTTTTTTGCGATTTTAATACTCTTTTTTATCTCAGGTATTGGATCCTTTCCAGCATCTCCGGCCCTACCGACAAATATTGAAATTATAACTTTTGATTTTTTTTTTATTTTGCTTAAAATTTTAGCAGTTTGTTTGTGTGTGTATACAGCTGTTATATTCATTTTAATATTATCTTCGCTTAATTTGTTTATAACTTTTCCCATAAATATCCCTTTTGAGTTTTCTACTGGTATTTTTACATATACGTTTTTACCCCAGGATTTAATTTTTAAAGCTTGATTTAAAATATTCCTATAATCGTCTGCAAAGACTTCAAATGAGATGGGTTTGTTTTTACATACTTTTAAAATTTCTTTTGAGTAAAGTTCATAATTTTTAGCGCCAGCTTTCCTCATTAAGCTTGGATTGGTAGTAAAGCCTTTTATAATTTTTTTTTTAGAATATTCTTTTATAGTTTTTAAGTCAGCTATATCACAATAAATTTGAGTCACTTTAGAAACTTTTTATAATATCCTCAGTCATTTTTTTTGCATCTGCAAATAACATTAGAGTATTTTCTCTATAAAATAGATCATTGTCTACCCCTGCGTATCCAGGTGACAGACTTCTTTTTACAAAAAGAACTGATTTTGCTTTCTCAACATCTAAAATTGGCATACCGTAAATAGGGCTCTGGGGGTCAGTTTTTGCGACTGGATTTGTTACATCATTAGCACCAATAACATAAGCAACGTCGCAATTAGCAAAATCATTGTTAATTTCCTCTAGTTCAAATACTTCATCATAAGGTACATTTGCCTCGGCTAACAACACATTCATGTGACCTGGCATTCTCCCTGCAACAGGGTGAATTGCATATGAAACTTTAATACCATTTTTCTTTAGTGTATCTACCATTTCTCTTAAAGCATGTTGAGCTTGCGCAACCGCCATTCCGTAACCTGGTACAATGATAACTGAAGAAGCATTCTTCATCAAAAAAGCAGCATCATCTGAATTTCCACTTTTAACTGGTTTTTGCTCTTTATTATCTGATTTGGAAACTTGATCAGTTCCCCCAAATCCTCCTAGGATTACACTAAAAAAAGATCTATTCATACCCTTGCACATTATATATGATAAAATTGCGCCAGATGAACCGACTAAGGCACCAGTAATAATTAAAGCTGTATTCTCTAAAGTAAAACCAATACCAGCTGCTGCCCAGCCTGAATAAGAGTTCAACATTGATATAACTACTGGCATGTCAGCTCCACCAATAGGTATTATTAATAGTAATCCAACTAAAAAAGATATTGCTATTAGGGTCCAAAAAAAGTTAGAGGACTGTGTTGTGCACAATAAAAATGTTAATCCTATAATAGTTAATAATATAAACAAATTTAATATATGTTGACCTGGAAACGTAATTGGTGCTCCAGACATAATTCCCCTTAATTTTAAAAATGCTATTATTGAGCCAGAAAAAGTTATAGCGCCAACAGCTGCCCCAATTGACATTTCTATCAAACTTGCAAGTTTTATATTTCCTGAAATACCAAGATTAAAAGCCTCTGGATTTAAAAAAGCTGAAATTGCAACAAAAACTGCAGCTAAACCAACCAAACTATGAAAACCTGCAACTAGTTCCGGCATTGCAGTCATTGGAATTTTAAAAGCAATAAATGCACCTATACTTCCACCAATTAATAGAAAAGCTATTACATAGATAAAACTGGTGGAGAAATTACCTATTGATAAAAAGGTTACAGTTACGGCTAGCAACATTCCCAAAATACCAAAAAAATTTCCCTGTCTGGAGGTTTCTGGTGAAGAAAGTCCTCTTAATGCCAATATAAATAAAACCCCAGAAATTAGGTAAAATAGAGCAAGTAAATTTGTTGAGATCATTATTTCTTCTTCTTTTTGTACATTGCTAACATTCTCTGTGTAACTAGAAATCCTCCGAATATATTAACCGCAGCTAATATAATTGCTAAAAAACCAAAGATGCTAGCATTATTAAAAATGTTTTCATTACTTCCAGCTAATGCCGCAATTATTGCTCCAACTATTATTACAGATGAAATCGCATTAGTAACTGACATTAAGGGCGTGTGAAGAGAGGGTGTAACACTCCACACTACGTAGTAGCCGACAAATATTGATAATATAAATATACTTAATCTGAATACAAAAGGATCTATTTCCATATTATTTTACCAATGTTTTTTTAATAATTTCATCTTCTAAATTTACATTAATTTTATTATTTTTTTTATCATATAAATTTATCACAAAATTTAGTAAATTCTTTGAGTATAAATTCGACGCAGACACAGGTAGTTTGTTAAGCAGATTGCTTTCACCTAAAATTTTAATTCCATTTATATCAACTATTTCATTTGGTTTTGTAAATTCTGTATTTCCTCCTTGAGATGCTGCTAAATCATAAATAATTGAACCTTTGGGCATACTTTTAATCATATCTGCCTTAATAATAACTGGTGCTTTTTTGCCAGGTATTAAAGCTGTACATATCACTATATCAATTTTTTTAAGTGTTTCTATTAAAAGCTCCTCTTGTTTTTTTTTAAATTCTGTAGAAGTTTCTTTGGCATATCCCCCTGAGGTTTCCAGATTCTCTGAACCTTCAACTACTAAAAACTTACCACCCAAACTTTCAACCTGTTCTTTTGATGCCATCCTTACGTCAGTTGCAAATACAATTGCTCCCATTCTTTTGGCTGTTGCAATAGCTTGCAAACCTGCAACACCAGCGCCTACTACTAGAACTTTAGCGGCTGGAATTGTTCCTGCGGCAGTCATCATCATTGGTATAGCTTTGTTGAAAAAAGAAAATGCGTCAATTACAGCTTTATAACCAGCAAGATTTGCCTGAGAGGATAATATATCCATCGATTGTGCCCGAGTTATTCTTGGAAGTAATTCTAAAGAAAAAACGTTTATATTATTTTCCAATAGTTTAGATATACGCTCTTTATTACTAACAGGATCAAAAACTCCTATTAAATTCTTATTAGGAGATAATTTTTCTAAATCTTTTTCGTCTGGTAAATTTAGCTGCAATAAAATATCGGACTCCTTAATTATTTTATCTTTATCGCTAAATATTTCAGCTCCATTTTCTAAAAATCTTTTATCATCTATATCAAGATGATCGGCATAATTTTTTTCAAGGTAAACCTTAAAACCATTAGAAACAAATTTTTTTACATTATCTGGGGTAACTGAAATTCTTTTTTCAGAAGCTTTATTTTCACAAACAGAACCTATAATCATTAGTTTTAAGATTTTATAATAAGACAATAGCTAAGACTACTAATATAGCAACAACTGATATTGTCCCCCAGAGAACAAATTTAGTAAAATTTTCCCAAGTTTTTTTGTGAGTGTCATTATCCATATGTTATTTTTGTCTTGCTTTGAATTTTGGATTCTTTTTATTAATTATGTAAACTCGTCCTCTTCTCTTCACCATCTTTGAATTTAGATCTCTTTTCTTTAACGATTTTAGGGAACTTTTAATTTTCATAATAATTTAGCCTGGCAACGTCCTACTCTCCCATGCCTTAAGACAAAGTACCATCGGCGCAGAAGGGCTTGACTTCCGAGTTCGGAATGGGATCGGGTATTACACCTTCGCAATAATCACCAGGCAAAGGTCTTATACTGTATTTAAATAAGTTGTAAATAATAAATTTTAGTTGATTTTAATAATTTTTTTGAAAGTCTTTATATGTTATATCAAAACCTTTATCGAAATTACTCTTCGGTCTCCATCCATATTTTTTAGCCAAAGATATATCCAAACATTTTTTTGGCATACCATCAGGTTTTCTTTTATCATATTTGATTTTTAAGTTCACTCCAATTTTTTTCATTAAAAAATTTGCATACCATCGTATGGAGTGACTATTGCCAGTTCCAATATTTAAAAATGGTTCTTTAATCTTTTTATTCATAAAAAAAATTAGCGCATCAGCAAAATCCTCAACAAACATAAGTTCTCTTTTAGGCTTACCCGTTCCCCACAAGGTAATTTGATTTTTTTTTTCTCTTTTAGCAGTTGTGATTTTGTTAATTAATGCTGAAAAAAAATGAGAATTTTGTAAATTGTAGTTATCACCTGGGCCATACATATTTGGTGGCATTAGACTTTTGTAATTTAAATTGTAAGTTTTAGAATAATTTGCACACATATATATTCCTGCAATTTTAGCTATTGAATATGCGTCATTGGTTTCTTCTAATTTACCAGTCAAAATATAATCTTCTTTCATTGGTTGTTTGCAATTTCGTGGATAAATACAACTAGACCCCAGAAAAATCAAATTTTTTACTTTAGCTAAATATGATCCATGTATTAAATTATTTTGAATTTGTAAGTTTTCAAATAAAAATTTTTCCTTATTTTGATAATTTGCTAATATTCCGCCGACTTTAGCTGCAGCTATAATTACTAAATTAGGTTTATTTTTCTTAAGATAATTATAAACCTTGGCTTGTTCTAGGAGGTTTAGTTTTTTTTTTTCAACTGTTATTAAATTTTTGTATCCGTGTTTTTTTAATTTTTTAACAATAGAGGATCCTACCATACCTTTATGCCCTGCAATAAAAATCTTAATATTTTTACTCAGCATTTAAAATATTTATTTCCTCAAAGATCATCTCTTCAATAAGCTGGTTAATATTTGTTTTGGGTTTCCAAGATAATTGTTTTCTGGCTTTATTAGCATTTCCTAAAAGTGTATTTACATCAAGAGGTCTTATATAATTTTTGTCGACTAATATTATATTTTTTTTTGTTATTGTATCAAAACCCTTCTCATTAAGACCTTTTCCTCTCCAAACAATTTTTAAGTTTAATTTATTTGTAACTAAGTTAATAAATTGTCTGATACTTAATTGTTTGCCAGTTGCAATAACATAATCATCAGGTTTTTTTTGTTGCAGTATTTTCCACATCGCTTCCACATAGTCTCTAGCATGACCCCAATCCCTTTTTGAGTCAAGATTGCCTAAAAAAAGTTGTCTTTGTTTACCCATTTTTATTCTTACAAGAGCTCTAATTATTTTTTTAGTAACAAAAGTTTCACCTCTTCTTGGGCTTTCATGATTAAATAATATGCCATTACATCCAAAAATATTGTACGCTTCTCTATAATTTTTTGTTATCCAATGTGCATATAACTTTGCAACTCCATATGGGCTTAGTGGATAAAAATTTGTTTTTTCATTTTGTGGTGTTTCTTGGACCTTCCCATACATCTCTGATGTTCCTGCTTGATAAAATTTTGTTTTTTTTTCTAATTTGTGAAATTTTATTGCCTCTAGAATTCTAAGAGCCCCTAAAGCGTCTGCATTAGCTGTGTACTCTGGTACTTCAAAAGATACAGCAACATGTGACTGCGCAGCAAGATTATAAATTTCATCTGGTCTAATTTTTTCAATAATTTTTGATACAGATGTTGAGTCAGTTATATCTCCATAATGTAAAAAAAAGTTTCTAGATTTAACATGAGGGTCCTGGTAGATATGATCAATTCTAAATGTATTAATTGATGATGATCTTCTTTTTACACCATGAACAGAATATTTTTTTTTTAATAAGAACTCAGCTAGATAAGATCCGTCCTGTCCAGTAATTCCAAAAATAAGAGCTTTTTTTTTCACTTATAATTTTTTTAATATAATTAATTTTTTGGAAAGTAAAGATTAATAAGTTTTATTTTTATATATGTACTCAAACGTTTTTCTAAAAGGCATTTTAGCTTTATAAATTTGTTCAAAATTATTTCTATTAAGCAAATTGTGAACATCGCCAAATTTATAGTTTTTTTTAATCATATCGTGATAGTGATGTTCAAATAAAACTAAATCTATATTTTTAATTTTATCTTTTGCTCCAGAAAGGATTTCAAATTCATATCCTTCCGTATCTATTTTTAAAAAATCTAATTTATAAATTTTATGTTGGGACATATATTGATCCAGGCATCTCTGATCTGCAAAAATTTCCTTATAAAAATTGTTTTTTTTTGAGTTAAATAACAACATATTTTTTTTTTTGAAATATTTGGACTCGGTATTGATTTCATTAATAGTTGACGATGAGCTTTCATTCATGTGTTTAATTTTAACTTGTTTATTCTCCAAGCCTAAGGCGAAGTTTTCAACAATAATTTCAGTATTATTTTTTTTAATATCTATATTTTTAATTTTATTCTTTAAGAAATTGTAAGAGAGGTAACTAGCTTCAAAGGAATAAATTTTTTGTATATTAAAATGTTTCAGGTAAAGCTCTATTGTTTCACCTTTATGTGCACCGACATCAAATACAATTTTAAAATTATCTAATTTATTTTTTTTAAGAAAATTTAATATTTTCTTTTTATGAAAAAAATCAAATATTTTTAAAATCTGAAGAGATAAAAATTTAATCATTTTTTCTTTTAATAATATATTTACCAAATCTTTTTTTCAAAACCAGCGCCTCAACCTGTTTATCGCACAAAGAACTATTTATTTTACAAGTTTTATAATTTTTTATTAAATTATTTATTCTTTTTTCATATCTGAAATAATGATCATCAACTTTATAATATGGATTCAAAAAAATTTTATAATTATATTTTTGGTATTCGTTAAATATTCTATCGATATTTCTATAAAAAAAAATTGTAAAGCCAATTAGTATTATGAATAAAGTTTTTTTTTTTATCGAGTGTAAATTAATTTTATAACGCTCAAGTATTAATGAAAATGGGATAAAAAATGATACAGCTATCAAAGAATAACCTCCATATCTTAATGTGGGATGATTTATAAACCACTCAAACAATAAAATAATAACTGAAAAAAATATGAAAATTACTTCTTTGTTTATTTTTTTTTTAATCTTATTTTTTGAGTAAAAAATTACAAAAAAAATAAATAATAAAAAAATTAGACCAAGTAAAAAATCTGAAAATTTAAAGAAAAAATATCTTTCAAACCAACCACTTATCCAATTAAAATTTTTTACATAACTACCCGGATCATCAATTTTAAAATTAGGTGTCATTCCAGCCTTTGACCAATTTTCATAATGAAGCGCCATCATTTCAACTTCTTTAGAGGGTATACCCCAATCCAAATTAATGAAACAACTGCTAGTTAAAGGATAGATTAAGCATCCTGTGTTAAAAACATTAGTTATTAAAACAAAAATTATTAGTAAAATTGAAAAATAGAAAGATTTATTTGAAAAAATTTTATTTAATATGTTTTTTATATCTGTTTTTTTTAAAACAATTATTAATAAAGGCACCAATAATAAGCTATAAAGAAAATAAAAAGCTTTAAGTGATATAGTGATAGTAAATAATATTGATAATTTTGCAATTTCATAAATTTCAAATCTTTTAAGTGTAAAAACTGAAAAAATTTCAGATATAATTAATAAAATTAATATTTGTGCTGATCTATCTGTACCGTGCTCTGCTAATCTGTAGAAAAATACGACAATAAAAATCAAAGACAGTAGATCAAAAAAATAGTGATAATTTATTCTTTTATTTTCATAGCTTTTTTTAATATTTGAGAAAAAGATTAAGATTGAAGATCCATAAATTATGGCTGATCCGATGTGGAATAAATGATATTTTACTATAGGTAGATAAAACAGAGAATTAAAATAAAATAAAGAAGATGGAGTCCTAAAACCATGATCAAATTGTCCAATACCTATGAAGTTAGAGTGTTGTGTTAAATAATAAGCATAGGGGAAATGATAATATGGAAAATCATCATGAGTTTTGAAAACAAGAAATGATAAAAATAATATTGAAAAAATACTCAATAAAAATTTTAAATCAGTATAAACAAATAATTTTTTTATATAACCAAGGTAAAATAAAAACAGACCTATGACCAAGATTATTAGGTTATGATAAATTCCATGTTCATAAAAGAAATTTGAAAAATAAGAATATATTATCAAAAAAAATACACCGATTATTCCTGAGTATCCTAAGCATTTTTTATTTGTTGTGAGTTTGGTAATTTTTTGGAAATATAATCCATATCCCAAAGTAGAAAAGATAGAAACTAGATAAAAAAGAAAAAGAATAAAAAATTCTGCTTTCATTTTGATTATTATTTAATCGATATTTTTGAAGTTAATTTTATTTTTTTTAACAATAAAAATAAAAATAAATAAATAAAGATCGAAAAAAATATTAATTTTATTTGGTAAAAGCTATTATATGGATTTTTTGAAGCAATTAAGATTATAATTAAGTTGACAAAAGAAATCATACAACTGCTTAAGTTATTTGCAAGATACTTAGTTTTAATCATCTTTTTTTTCAAAAGTATATAAAGTAATTGATGTAAATGATTATTATCAGGAATTAAAGGAGACAGATTTGTTTTTAATTTTCGAATAATTGAAAATAATATTTCAAAGCAGGGATACCATAAAAGCGCTATAAAAAAATAAGGTGAAACAAGAGAATTTGAATAATGACACTTTATAATTAAATATCCAACAAAAAAACTCAGAATATATGCTCCAGCATCACCTAGCATTAATAAATTCATCAAATTAAGAAAGATTATTAATAAAATGAAAATTAATAAATAAATAAGTAAGTCTTTATTAATGTCAAATTCATTAATAAGATCAAGTTTAAATAAAGCAATAATAACAAAAGTCATATAGAATAACAATAAAGCATTTAAGCCATCAATAAAATTAGAACCATTTATCAATATCAACAAACAAAACGACGTGAAAAAAATATTAAAAGTAGAGTTGCTCAATAATTTATCAAATAAACTCACTCTGGAAGAAATTATTTCCAAATCTAACAAAATAACTGAAAGAAAAACTACAGCTACTTGAAACAAAAATCTTTTTTTTGGAGATATTAATATTTTTTGGTCTGAAAAAAAACCAATTAAAAAAACCAAAATAAAAATAAGTATATAAAAAGAATTTTGGTAATTAGTTAAAATTATTGGTAAAAGTAAAAATAAACCACCTAATAATGGAATATTTTGTTCATTCGAAAAAAGTTGGTGATTGTCTCCTGTATAATTAGAAAGATATTTTTTTTTTTTTATATAGATATTTAATGAAATTATTAAAATTGAGTATATTAAAGTTAAATATAACATTTATTTTTTTAATAAGAAATTTATACTTAAACATGTTAAATAATAAATTGATTTAATATAATTAAATTTCATATATTTATTGTATACCCTAAAACCATCAATTATTTTTTGCATGGATGATGAAGATAATGAAGTATTAGATTTAGTCCAAAAAGTTAAAATTTCATTTAATCCATAAATTTTATTGTTCTTTCTTAAAAGTTTTAACCACAAAACAAAGTCTTCTTTTGTTTTCAGAGAAGCAAATTTAACATCATTTTTAAGTAAGTTTTTTTTAATTATTACCGTAGATGTTCCAATATCACATGATTTTAATAAATCCTCCAATTTCAAAAAGTTTCTGGCTTTTCTATTTGCAACAACTTTTTGGTTCTGATCAATTATTGAATATGAAGTATGCGTAATATCGTAATTATTAGATTTCATAAAATTAATTTGCTTATACAATTTTTCACTTTTCCATTTGTCGTCTGCATCTAAAAATGCAATAAATTTTCCTTTAGAACAATTAATGCCTATATTTCTTGAACTCCCAGCACCTAATTTATCCTCATTTTGAATTACTGATATTCTTTTATCTTTGTTTGCAAATTCTTTTATAAAATTTAAATCACTTTTGTTTTTATCATCATAAATAATAATTATCTCTAAATTATTGTAGGTTTGTTTTAAAACTGAGTTTATAGACTCAGATATTGTGTCTTTTTTTTTGTAATATGGAATTATTACACTTACTAAATCCATTTATTATCAATAATGCAAAATCAACTTTCTAAAAAACTTTTTAATTGCTTTGATCTACTAGGATGTTTAAGTTTTCTTAAAGCTTTAGCTTCAATTTGTCTAATCCTTTCACGCGTTACTGAAAATTGTAGCCCAACCTCCTCCAGAGTATGGTCTGTATTCATCCCAACACCAAATCTCATCCTTAAAACTCTTTCCTCTCTTGGTGTTAATGTTGATAAAATTTTTGTAGTTGCCTCACTAAGATTTGATTTAATTGCTTGCTCCAAAGGTGCTAAAGCTTTTGTATCCTCGATAAAATCCCCTAAATTACTATCTTCTTCATCGCCAACTGGTTTTTCTAATGAAACTGGTTCTTTTGAAATTTTTAAAACTTTTCTGACCTTCTCCAACGGCATTCTTAATTTTTTTGCAAGTTCCTCAGGTGTAGCTTCTCTACCAAACTCACTAAGTATAAGTCTTTGTGTTCTGACGATTTTATTTATTGTTTCAATCATATGAACAGGGATCCTAATTGTTCTTGCTTGATCTGCGATAGATCTTGTAATTGCTTGTCTTATCCACCAAGTTGCGTATGTGGAAAATTTATAACCTCTCCTATACTCGAATTTATCCACAGCTTTCATCAAACCAATATTTCCCTCTTGTATTAAGTCAAGAAACTGTAATCCACGGTTAGTGTATTTTTTTGCAATTGAAATGACGAGTCTCAAATTTGCTTCTACCATCTCTTTTTTTGCAATACGAGACTCTTTCTCCCCTTTTTGCACTCTGCTAACTAGTTTCTTAAAATCAGTTACACTAATTCCAAGTTTATAGCTAATTTCAACTAACCTATCTCTTATATTTTTAAATTCATTTTTATTTTTATTGAAAAAACTTTTCCAAACCGAGTTTGATGCTAAAAAATTTTTTAAATTAGGATTGATCTCATTTCCAATATAAAACTTAATGAACTCATCTCTTGAGATTTTTTCGTTCATTGCTAGTCTTAGCAAATTACCTTCTAAAGAAATTATTTTTTTATTTTCTATGTAATGTTTCTGAACTAAGTTTTCTAATACAGATGGAGACAATTGAAGTGATTTAATTCTATTTAAAATTTCATCAACTAGCTTTTGATAGTTTTTTTCTTTTGCTGTAGAGTACTTAACATTACTTAAAATATTATCCAGTTTTTCTTTCTGAAGTTTAAGTAGTTTTGAATAGTTTTTAGTTAAATTATTAACTGTGTCTAACACCTTTGGTTTGATTTCACTTTCCATGGCTGCCAAAGTAGGATTAAATTCATCTTCATCATCAGAGCTACTGTTCTCTTTTTTCTCTTCAAGTGAACTATCTTTACCTGTCTGCACATCACCTTTGTTTTTTTTATCTTTTAACCCTTGTGATGAATTTTCCTCTTCCATATAGTTTGTATCTATATCTATAATTTCTCTTACCATTATTTCATCTTTTTGTAGTTTTTCGTTCCACTCGTTAAATTGTTGAGCGGTAATTGGACTTTGAGATAATGCATTTAGCATAACATCTTTTCCTGCTTCGATTCTTTTAGCGATCGCAATTTCTCCCTCTCTTGATAGAAGTTCGACACCCCCCATTTCTCTTAGATACATACGAATTGGATCGTCACTTTTTTCTAAACTTTTTGGTTCTTCTTTATTTTGATTGTCTCTTTTTTTTATTGCTTTGAAATCAGATTTCTTTTCCACAAGTGATATCTTCTCATCTAATATATGAAGAAAAGCTTGTGATAAGTTTTGACTTGATAAATTTCTTTTTCCTAAAGATTTACTGAGTTCTTCATGAGTTATAAAACCTCTGTGGACACCTCGGCCCATAAGTCTTGCAAATGATTTTGTAATAATTCTTTCCACAGTTAAAAAATTTGGAAATACTTATATAAAGACAATTTTAGAAAAATCTACGTTTTTTTATCTCTATTTAATTAATATTTTGCTCTTTTTTTAGCCTTCTAATTTCATCAAAAGTATTTTGATTAAAATCTTCAGCAAATTTTGATTCTAATTCTTGTATCCTTAATTCTAAGCTATAAGTTTTAAGGTCTTTTTTTATATCTTCAAAAATTTCCAAAATTTTTAATTGATTTTTGTCATCTTTTTTAACTATGTGTTTTACGGTTGCAAACTTATTAATATTGTCTAAAAACTTTTTATCAATATTTATATTGCTATGATCTCCTTTTCTTAATTTTTGATCAATTAGTTGAAATAAAATTTTATTTTCTTTTGAAAAAAATAATAAATTGTCCAGTAAATCTAAACGATGATAAAAGAAATCTAAATTATTTAAAATTAAGTATAATATAGAAAACTCTTTAATTTCGACAGAGGAAAATTTTTGTGTCTCCTTGTATATATTTTTTGTAATTTCGAGAGATTTAGCTTTTTTAGGTTTATAATTCTTTTTTGTAAAATTTGATTTTGAAGGAAGAAAAACTGATAACTCTTCTAAAAAAAATCCTAAAACATATTTTTTTACAACTGTATCAATTATAGAATTAGCTAAGGTCATCATTTTTTTTTCAATCATGGCAAGGTCTGTGGGCGTTTTTTTTGAATTACTTAAGTAGTGATTAAAAATAAATTTATGTATTTGTATTTTATTTTCAGTAGAATATTTTAAAAAATGTTCTTTGCCTTTATCTTCTACAAAACTATCAGGATCTTCACCATTTGGTAAAAACAAGAAAGAGATTTGTTTTTCGGGTTGTAAGAATTTTAAAGAATTTTCAGCTGCTCTTAAAGCTGCCTTGTAACCACTGTCATCTCCATCAAAACAAATAATAATTTCTGAAAAGAATTGTCCCAATAATACAATTTGTTTGTTTGTAAGTGCAGTGCCAAGATTAGCAACACAATTAAATATTTGATTATTATATAATTTTATAACATCCATATACCCTTCAACTAAATAAACTTCATTATATTTATTTGAAATCTTTCTTGCTTTATTTAAGTTATAAAGATTATTTCCTTTCTTGAAAAAATTAGTTTCAGAGGAATTAATATATTTTGCAATTTTTTTATTATCCTCAATTATCCTGCCGCCAATAGCAATTGGCTTACCAGTTAAAGAGTAAATGGGGAAAATCAATCTCCCCCTAAATCTATCGACATATTCATTTCTTCTTTCGTCTAAATAAAACAAACCAGAATCTTTTAAACTTTTTTCCTCAAACTGACTGCTCAACTCTAAAAATGTCTTTGTATTAAATGGTACATAACCTAAATTAAATTCTTCAACAGTCTCTTTATTTAAATTTCTTTTTTTCAAATATTCTAAAACTTTTTTATTTGTTGGTGTTGATGAAGTTATATTTTCTTTGTTTCTCTCTATATAAGAGGAGTAAATTTCAGTATATACATTCCAATCTTTTTCTCTTTGTTCATCTTGTTTAGTAAATCTATAAGGTTGTAATCCGGCCTGATTTGCTAGAGTTCTAACTGCTTCTCCAAATTTTAGATTTTGGGTTTTCATTAAAAAATCAAATATGTTTCCATGTTCTCCTGTGCTAAAGCAATGATAAAAACCTTTTTCATCATTAATTGTGAAAGAAGGTGTTTTTTCATTCTTAAAAGGTGACAGACCAACAAATTCCTTACCTCTTTTTTTAATTGCTACAAATTTAGATACTACAGAAGAAACTTTTAATCTTGATTTTATCTCTTCTAAATATTCCTTTGGGTATTTCATATTAAATAAATCATTTATTTAAAATCTCTTTTAAAACTTTGCCAGCTAAAGAAAAATCTAATGTATCGGAATACTTTTTTTTTAACTCTCCCATCACCCTGCCCATATCTTTTATTGATGATGCTTTTGTAGAGCCTATCACTTCACTACAAATTTTCTTTGTTTCTTCCTCGCTCATTTGTTTTGGTAAGTAGCTTGATAAAATTTCTTGCTCTTGTTTTTCGATTTGAAGCAAATCATCTCTATTATTTTTCTTATAAACTTCTATTGATTCGGCTCTTTGTTTAATCATTTTCTTTAACATTTTTTTGATATCATCATCATCAGTCTCTTTTTTATGGGGTCCTGATCTATTGGCAATATCTAATTCTTTAATTCCAGATAATATTAACCTGTAAGTTGATATTTTTATTTTATCTTTTAATTTAAGTGAATTTTTGTAGTCAAAATCTATCTTGTCTTTAATAGCCATTATCACAAACTTACTTTTAAAGAGAAATTTCTTCAAAAGAAAAAATAATTTTTTTTAGAATTTTCCATTAGATATGTTGCGGAAAAAAGGGTTTTATTGTATTAACCTTTAACTCATGAGTTGTAATTGACATCAAAACAGAAAAACAAAACTTCAAATTTTTCTAATTTACGCCCAGCCATTTTAGTTCTTGAAAATAAGTCAATATTTAAAGGCATCGGATTAGGTTATCAAGGAGAGGCAACTGGGGAAGTTTGTTTTAATACCTCGTTAACAGGTTATCAAGAAATTATGTCAGATCCATCGTATGCTGGACAAATAATTAATTTTACTTTTCCTCACATAGGGAATGTTGGAACTAATAACGAGGATATTGAGTCAGACAAAATTTGGACTAGAGGTGTAATATTTAATTCTGAAATAACAAGCCCTTCAAATTATAGATCTCTTCAAAATTTAGATAGCTGGCTGAAAAAAAATAAAATAGTTGGAATAACTGGTTTGGATACTAGAGGCTTGACAAATTTTATTAGGGATAAGGGAGCGCCCAAAGGTACAATAGCAAATTTTAAAGACGGAAAATTCAACATAAGTAAGTTAATAAAAAAGTCGACAAATTGGCCTGGATTAAAAGGTATGGATCTTGCTAAAGAAGTAACAACTCCAAAAACTTATACCTGGAAAGGATTAAAAACTTGGAAAAAAATTAAAGGATTTGAAAAAAATAAAAAAAGAAAATTCAAGATTGTTGCAATAGATTTTGGAATAAAGAAAAATATACTTAGATATTTTTCTAATTATGATTGTGAAGTTAAAGTAGTTTCATGCAAAAAAAAATCGGATGAAATTTTTAAATTAAAACCCCATGGTGTTTTTTTATCAAATGGTCCAGGAGATCCAGCTGCAACCGGAAAATATGCAATTAATGTTGTAAAAAATATAATACAGAGCGGTTTACCTTTATTTGGTATTTGTTTGGGTCATCAAATATTGGCCCTTGCTTTAAAAGCAAAAACAAGAAAAATGAAATTAGGACACAGAGGCGCTAACCATCCTGTAAAAAATTTAATAACTAATAAAGTTGAAATAACAAGCCAAAACCATGGGTTCGAAGTAATAAAAGAAAGCTTAAAGAAAGATACTGAAATAACTCACTTATCTTTATTTGATAATTCTATTGAAGGTATAAGATTAAAAAACAAACCAGTTTTTTCTGTTCAATACCATCCAGAGGCAAACCCGGGTCCCCAAGATAGCAAATATTTATTTAGTCATTTCATGGAAGATGTAAAAAAATATGCCAAAAAGAAAAGATATTAAAAAAATATTAGTCATTGGAGCTGGTCCAATAATTATTGGTCAAGCATGTGAGTTTGATTATTCTGGTACACAAGCTTGTAAAGCTCTAAAAGATGAAGGGTATAAAGTCATATTAATTAATTCTAACCCTGCAACAATTATGACTGATCCTGGCGTTGCAGACAAAACATATATTGAGCCTATATCACTATTGGTACTTGAGGAAGTTATAAAAAAAGAAAAACCAGATGCAATTTTGCCTACAATGGGTGGGCAGACTGCATTAAATCTTGCAATAAGTGCTGAAAAAATCGGTTTATTAAAAAAATATAAAATTGAACTTATAGGTGCAAATTCAAAAGCAATTGCTAATGCAGAAGACAGAAAGAAATTTAGAAAAAATATGACTGATATTGGTTTAGATTTACCTAAGTCTGAAATATTAAATACCTTATCAAATTCAAAAAAATGTTTAAAAAAAATAGGTTTACCAGCAATAATTAGACCTTCATTTACTTTGGGTGGTTTAGGTGGTGGAATTGCAAGAACAAAAAAAGATTTTTTTGAAATAGTAAAAGAAGGCATGAGAGAGTCACCACAAAATCAAGTTTTGGTGGAAGAATGTCTTGATGGGTGGAAAGAGTTCGAGATGGAAGTGGTCAGAGATAAAAATGACAATTGTATAATAATTTGTTCAATTGAAAATGTTGATCCTATGGGAACTCACACTGGTGACTCAGTCACAATAGCACCAGCCTTAACACTAACTGATAAAGAATACCAGGTAATGAGAAATGCATCTATTGCATGTCTAAGAAAAATTGGTGTTGAAACTGGTGGCTCCAATGTTCAATTTGCAATTAATCCTAAAAATGGAAGGATGGTAATAATTGAGATGAATCCAAGAGTTTCAAGATCATCTGCTTTAGCATCTAAAGCTACAGGTTTTCCAATTGCTAAAGTAGCTGCAAAGTTAGCCGTAGGTTACACATTAGATGAACTTCAAAATGAAATTACAAAAGTAACACCCGCCTCTTTTGAACCAACTATAGATTATGTAGTTACAAAAATTCCTAGATTTACCTTTGAAAAATTTTCAGACACAGATGCAATTTTAGGAACATCTATGAGATCTGTGGGTGAGGCAATGGCAATTGGAAGAAATTTTAAAGAGTCTTTACAAAAAGCACTTGTATCTCTTGAAATTGGCTTATCAGGATTAGACGACATATTTAGTTATAATAAAAAAGAGATTTTAAAAAAATTAAAAATTAATATTCCTAACAAGTTGCTTCTTATTGCTGAAGCTTTTAGAAAAAAAATTTCAATAAATACGATTTACAAGTTATCTAAAGTTGACCCTTGGTTTTTAAATCAAATAAAAGAATTAGTTGAGGAAGAAAATAAATTAGCATTAAGAGGTCTACCAAAGAAATTTGGGGAATTTAATAGAATTAAGTCTATAGGATTTTCTGATAAAAAAATTTCAAAAATAATCGGAATAAATGAAAATATAGTAAAATTGAAAAGAAAAGCTCTAAAAGTTTTGCCAGTGTTTAAAAAAGTTGATACTTGCGCAGCTGAATTTAAGTCTTTTACTCCTTATATGTATTCGACTTATCAAAGAAATTTTTCTTTTAAAATTGAGTGTGAATCCGAACCAACAAATAAAAAGAAAATTATAATTCTTGGTGGAGGTCCTAATAGAATTGGTCAAGGAATAGAATTTGATTATTGCTGTTGTCAGGCTAGCTTTTCTTTGAAAGAAGCTGGATATGAAACAATTATGATTAACTGTAATCCTGAAACGGTTTCTACAGATTATGACACGAGTGATAGATTATATTTTGAACCTTTGATCGAAGAATATGTTGAAAATATAATTTTAAAAGAAAAGTCAAAAGGTAATCTCTTAGGTATAATTGCGCAATTTGGTGGCCAAACTCCTATTAAACTAGCAAAATTTTTACATGATAATAATTTGCCAATTCTAGGAACTCAATATACTTCAATCGATTTAGCAGAAGACAGAGACAGATTTAGAGAACTGCTTATCAAATTAAAACTTAAACAAGCAGAAAGTGGAATTGCATATAAATTTGATCAAGCAATCAAAATTTCTGAAAAAATTGGCTTACCTGTTGTTGTTAGACCATCTTATGTCTTAGGAGGAAGGGCTATGGAAATTGTCCATGATAGAAGCCAATTAAAACAATTTATAACTGAAGCTTTTAAAGCATCAGAAAAAAATCCAATTTTAATTGATAAATTTATTGATAATGCAATGGAAGTAGATGTTGATGCGATCTCAGATGGGAAAGATGTTTATGTTGCTGGAATAATGCAACATATTGAAGAGGCAGGTATACACTCAGGTGACTCAGCTTGTTGCTTACCGCCAGTATCTATAAAAGCAAACATTTTAAAAGAATTAAAAGTTCAAACAAGAAAGCTGGCATTAGCTTTAAAAGTTAGAGGATTTTTAAATATACAATTTGCAATAAAAAAAGATGAGATTTATGTAATTGAAGTTAATCCAAGGGCTAGTAGAACTGTACCTTTTGTCTCTAAAGCTAACGGTATACCACTTGCAAAAATTGCATCGAGAATTATGTCAGGTGAAAAATTAAATAAATATAAATTAAAATATAAAACTAATAAAAAATTTGCTGTAAAAGAAGCAGTTTTTCCTTTTAATAAATTCCCTGATAGCGACGTCCTATTGGGACCAGAGATGAAATCAACTGGGGAGGTTATGGGTTTTGATAAAGATTTTGGTATGGCGGTAGCAAAAAGTCAAATAGCTGCTTCAAATTCTTTACCTATAAAAGGAATGGCTTTTTTGTCAGTCAAAGACTCTCATAAGCAGGAAATTGTTGGTATAGCTCAAAGATTGATTAAACTTGGATTCACTCTTTCGGCTACAAAAGGTACCTCGGATATTATTAAAAAGAATGGAATGAAATGTAGAAAAATTAATAAAGTAAGTAGTGGCAGACCTCATATAGTCGATGTTTTAAATTCAAAAAAAATATCTCTTGTAATAAATACTGGAGGTGGAAATTCAGAGCATAGAATTAATGACGCGAGAGCTTTAAGAAGAGGGGCATTAGCAAATAAAATTCCATATTGTACAAATATGTCTACTGCTTATTCTTTTCTTGAGGCGATAAAATCTTTGAAAACTACTAGACTAAAGGTCCAATCTTTACAGGATAATTAGATCTTTAATTAACTTTCCAGTCTGTCTTAAAGGTAACATAGTTGACCTGGAGACATCTTCTTTCTTTTACGATCTCTTTTTTTTCCATACCATGCCATGTATCTGGGCCACTAGAAAAAAAATATCCATAATTATCTCTATATGGAACAGTTTTGGTCAATTTAAGGTCTTTGTTATAAAAGTCAGTGCCAAGGTCCTCGCTTTCATTTTCTTTATTAACGAATAACAAGCATGACATTAATTTTTCTTTTATGTCACAGTGTGGTTTTAACCAGAAACCTTTCCTGTCACATATAACCTCAACCCTTACGTAAGAATTGGATAGATCTTTATTAATTAATTTTGATATCTTATTATGCGTTTCTTTGTTCTGAAGTTCTTCAATCAAGCTTTTTAATGCTGGAAAATTTTTTTCATTCTCTTTTGTTATAAAACATCTGAATTTTAAAGCTTTGCCCCCATCTGATATACCCTCTCTAAATTCTCCTTGACCACCATCAATTGCTCTTGTTCCATCATAATTAATATTGTGTTCAATTGGATTATCTATCTCAGCCTTTATAATTTCTTTTATTTGATCATCAGTAAGAGGTTTGTTTAGTTCCCAGTGATCAAAGGGTTCGCTGAATTTTGAGGAATTATTATCTAATGATTTTAAAAATGACATTTTATAATTTTTTTTTTAGTTCATATGCTATTCTTTTGGTTTCATCAAGTTTTTCATACTCCCAGGACTCTAATTTGTCATCAAATTCTCTTATGACATTCATTCTTTCAAATAATTTTCTGAATTTTTTAAATCTATTATCTTTTTTAGAAGGAGGTATCATTGCCACATATAAAGGTTTACCAGTTAAAGCCGCTTCAGAAATCATTGAGCTAGAATCGCAAGTGACAATTATGTAATCCGCAATTCCGAGAGATGATAGATATGCATCTTTATCAACTTTATCAATAATAAGATGTTCTTTAGTAAAGAATTTTTTTGCAAGGTTTATTGTTTTAGACGGTGTTCTGTTTGAAGGTATTACTATTACCTGAAAATTATTATTAAGAACTTGTTTACTAATTTTTGAGAAAATATTTAGTAAATTTTGGTTTGAATATGCATAATATTTAGTTGGACCACCCAGTATCAAAGTAATAATTTTTTTTTCTTTTGATATTTTTTCTAACAAATAATTTTTTTTTTCATTAATTTCCTCAGAAGTTAAATAGTGAATTGCCCCTTTTGAACTTATGATATTATCACCTTTTAAGTCATCATGTTCAGGGGAAATAATATAATCGAAATTTTTAAAATTGACCTTTGGATCTTGGACATGGATGTTTTTTATTTTTTTACTATTGATTTTTTTTAGAAATATTGATGGAATTACACTTTTTCTCCCACATGAAATAATTACATCAAAGTCTCTTTTAATATTATTTTTAAAAACAAACTTTTTAACAGGTGTAAATTTTGGTGGAATTAATTTCCAAAAACTATTTAATTCAACTTTTTCGTGAAAATAATCTAGATCAAGAGCCTTTGCTAAACCTTCTACCTGACTAATCATGCCGTGTAATCCCTCTGTCAATAATAACCCTTTTAATTTGCCCATTAATTACTATATAGCTTTCATATGACTCAAAATCCAACTAAACACACAAAAGTGTTAATAATTGGATCAGGACCAGCTGGATACACTGCTGCTGTTTATGCGGCAAGAGCTCTTCTGAAACCAATAATGGTTACGGGTATGGAGCCAGGGGGACAATTAACGACCACTACTGATGTTGAAAATTATCCAGGTTTTGCTGAAGTCATCCAAGGTCCCTGGTTAATGGATCAAATGAGAGATCAAGCAAAAGCAGTTGGAACAGAAATGATTGAAGATCATATTTCATCTGTAAACTTAAAATCTAAACCTTTTGAAGCAATCGGTGATGGTGGTCAAAAGTACACCGCTGACTCAATAATAATTTCAACAGGTGCTCAAGCAAGATGGTTAAATTTAGACTCAGAGCAAAAATTTAGAGGCTTTGGTGTCTCAGCATGTGCAACATGCGACGGATTTTTTTTTAAAGATAAAACAGTTGCAGTAGTTGGTGGAGGAAATGCTGCTGTAGAAGAAGCGATGTTTTTAACAAAATTTGCATCAAAAGTTCAACTAATTCATAGAAGAAATGAGCTAAGAGCAGAAAAAATGTTGCAAAAAAAACTAATGGAAAACAAAAAAATTGAGATTATTTGGGATAGTGTCGTTGAGGAAGTAATTGGAGATGATGATCCTAAAAACGTTAAAGGCTTAAAAATTAAAAATGTTAAAACAAATAAAGTTAGTGACTTAAAATTGGATGGTTTGTTTATAGCTATAGGTCATGATCCAGCAACTCAATTATTTAAAGATCAATTAAAAATGGATAAGGAAGGATATTTAGTAACAAAACCAGATTCAACAGAAACAAACATTCCCGGTGTATTTGCTGCTGGAGATGTTAAAGATAAAATATTTAGACAAGCTGTTACTGCTGCAGGTATGGGGTGTATGGCTGCACTTGAAGCTGAAAAGCACCTATCAGGACACTAGGAAAGACTTTCACAAAAATCTTTTATCCTTTTCATTGCTTTTTCAAGATTATCCATTGAAGTTGCGTAAGATATTCTAAAAAAACCGTCTAAACCAAATGCAGATCCTTGAACAACTGCAATTCCGTTGTTTTCAAGAAGGGATTGAACAAAATCAGTATCATTTTCAATTTTTTTTCCATTTTCATCTTTTTTACCAATTAAACCTTTGCAACTTGGAAAAACGTAGAATGCCCCATCTGGTTTTAAACAAGTTATCCCATCTATTGAGTTTAACGAATTAACAACAAAATCACGTCTCTCTTCAAAAGCTTTAGATCTTATTGATATAAAATCTTGAACTCCATTAAGTGCCTCCACTGCAGCTGCTTGACTTATAGAAGATGGGTTTGTTGTTGATTGTGATTGAATTTTTGCAATCGCCTTGATTATCTCTTTGGGCCCAGCCGCATAACCAATTCGCCAGCCAGTCATTGCATAAGATTTACTTACACCATTCATAGTTACTACTCTACTCTTAAGTTCAGGAACTTGGGCGATCGTGAAAAACTTGAAATTATTATAAGTAACATGTTCATAAATATCATCACTTAAAATATTTACGTGAGGATTTCTTTTTAAGACTTGAGATAAATTTTTAATTTCCTGCTCTGAATAACAGGCTCCTGTCGGGTTTGATGGTGAGTTCAATATTAACCATTTAGTATTATTTGTTATTTTACTCTCTAAATCTTTGGCGGTTAATTTAAAATTTTGCTCTTCTGAACATTCTATTACTATTGGGTTAGCTCCTGCTAATAAAACTATATCAGGATAGGAAACCCAGTAAGGGGCAGGTATTAATACTTCGTCTCCTTTATTCAAAGTTGCCATCATTAAGTTATAGATTACATGTTTTCCACCTGCTCCTACTGTAATCTCATCTGTTTTATAATTTAAATTATTTTCTCTTTTAAATTTATCAACAATTGCCTTTTTTAGTTCTGCCGTTCCATCAACAGCTGTGTATTTGGTATCTCCATCATTTATGGCTTTTATAGCTGCTGCCTTAATATTCTCGGGTGTGTCAAAATCAGGTTCACCTGCGCCTAAACCTATAACATCCTTGCCTGCAGCTTTTAATTCCCTAGCTTTTTGGGTGACTGCAATAGTGGGTGAAGGTTTAATTCTCTTTAAACTATCTGATATTATGCTCATTGAAATATAATTTTTATTTTAATACTTTGTTTAATATATGCAAAATACTTATCAAGATTTAATTTCAGATATACAGAATAAAAATCCAAAGTTTGCTGGTAAATTAGAAGGTGGTAAAAAATTTAAAATAAAGTCTGATTTTAAACCAGCAGGAGATCAGCCTCAGGCTATTAAAAAATTAGTTAAAAGTGCAAAAAAGGGAGAGTTTAATCAAGTGTTATTAGGAGTAACTGGATCTGGGAAAACTTTTACAATGGCTAAAGTTATTGAAGAAACAAATAGACCTGCATTAATTTTAGCACCAAATAAAACTCTTGCTGCACAGCTTTATGGTGAAATGAAAACTTTTTTTCCTGAAAATGCAGTGGAGTATTTTGTTTCCTATTATGACTACTACACGCCTGAAGCATATGTTCCAAGATCAGATACATACATTGAAAAGGAAGCGTCAATAAATGAACAAATAGATAGAATGAGACACTCAGCAACCAGATCCTTATTGGAAAGGGACGACGTTTTAATTGTAGCGAGTGTATCTTGTATTTATGGTTTAGGGTCAGTTGAGGCATATAGCAAGATGACTTTAACACTTCAAAGGAATTATGATTATAATAGAGATCAAATAATTAAGTCGTTAGTTGCTCTTCAATATAAAAGAAATGATCAAAATTTTTATAGAGGAACATTTAGAGCACGAGGAGAGTATCTTGAGATATTTCCCTCACATCTTGAAGATAGAGCTTGGAGATTAAGTTTATTTGGGGACAAATTGGAAAAAATTGAGGAATTTGATCCATTAACTGGAGATCAAGTAAGAGAGTTAAATTTAATCAAAGTTTATGCAAATAGTCATTATATAACTCCTAAACCAACTGTGGAACAAGCAGTTATAAATATTAGAAAAGAATTAGAAATAACATTAAAAAAACATAAATCTGAAAATAAATTACTTGAAGCCCAAAGATTAGAAGAGAGAACAAAGTTTGACTTAGAAATGATAGAGGCTACAGGCTCTTGTGCAGGTATAGAAAATTACTCTAGATTTTTATCAGGTAGAAAGCCAGGGGAACCACCACCAACTCTATTTGAATACTTTCCAGACAACACTTTAGTTTTTGTTGATGAATCTCATGTAACAGTTCCTCAACTTAACGGAATGTTCAAAGGAGATAGATCAAGAAAAAGTACACTTGCGGAGTATGGTTTCCGTCTTCCATCTTGCATGGACAATAGACCTTTAAAGTTTGAAGAATGGGATTTAATGAGAACTCAAACTATATTTGTTTCTGCAACTCCTGGTCCTTGGGAATTAGAGCAAACGAAAGGTAAATTCATAGATCAAGTAATTAGACCGACAGGTTTGATTGATCCAGCGGTAGAGATTAAACCAGCTAAAAATCAAGTGGACGATTTAATGCATGAGTGTAAAAAAGTTATTGATAAAAATTATAGGGTTTTGGTCACTACTCTAACAAAAAAAATGGCTGAAGATTTAACAGAGTATCTTCATGAAAATGGAATTAAAGTAAGATACCTTCATTCAGATATTGATACACTTGAAAGAATAGAGATTATGCGTGACTTGAGGATGGGTGTATTTGATGTTCTTGTAGGAATAAATCTTCTAAGAGAAGGTCTTGATATACCAGAGTGTGCATTAGTTGGAATTTTAGATGCAGATAAGGAGGGCTTCTTAAGATCAGAAACATCTTTAATTCAAACTATTGGTCGAGCAGCAAGAAATGTTGATGGTAAAGTAATTCTTTATGCAGATAAAGAGACGAAAAGTATTAAGAAAGCATTAAAAGAAACTGATAGAAGAAGATCAATTCAAATAGAATACAACAAAAAAAATAAAATTGATGCAAAGTCAGTAAAAAAAGAAATTAGTGATATTTTAGAAAGTGTTTACGAAAAAGATTATGTAAAAATTAGCGAGGGTTCAAATATTGGCGGAAATCTCAAAAAACACCTTAAAGCTCTAGATAAAAAAATGAAGGAGGCAGCTTCTAATCTTGAGTTTGAGGAAGCAGCAAAAATTCGAGACGAAATTAGAAAGCTGGAAAGCACAGAACTTGAAATAACTTTAAATCCTAAAATTAGACAATATGATGTTAAGAATAAACTATATCCTAAAGGACGTTCCACAATGGGGATGCCTGGAACAAAAGTAACGAAAAAGAAAGAAAAAAAATGGAAGCACAAAAAATAATTATCACAGGTGGTGCTACCAGAATCGGTGCAGCAATTGCAGAACGATTATCTGGTTTTAATGTCCAGATTTTAATTCAATATAACAAATCAAAATCTAAAGCTGAAAATTTAAGACATGATTTAGAGCAAAAAGGCTCAAAAATTTATTTAATAAAAGCAGACCTGGGAAAAGAAAAAGATGTTTTAAAAATAGTCAAATTTGCAAAAAAAAATATGGGTTATCTTGATTGTCTTATTAATAATGCCTCTGTATTCGAAAATGATAAAATTGAAAATTTTAATTCAAAAAGTTGGAATAATCATCTAAATGCAAACTTAAAGGCACCAGCTATTTTATCCAAAGAATTTTCAAAATGTGTAGTTAAAGGTAACAACAATATTATCAACATTATAGATCAAAGAGTTTTTAAACTTACTCCATATTTTTTTTCTTATACTTTAAGCAAAGCTGGTCTTTATACTATGACTAAAACAAGTGCGATGAGTCTTGCGCCAAGAATAAGAGTTAATGGAATTGCACCGGGGCCTACGATTAAAAATAAAAGACAATCTGTTGCCCACTTTAAAAAACAGTATCTGGCTACACCACTAAGAAGGCAGGTAAATGTTAATGATATTTGTAATGCAGTTGACTTTTTAATTAAAAATAGATCTATTACTGGTCAAGTTTTAGCGTTAGATAGTGGGCAGAGTTTGAATTGGCAAACTCCTGATGTATTGGGTGGTAAAGAATGAAGAAAAGTAATATTGAAATTTTCAGAATAGGTAAAACAAAAAACCTATTTAATTACGAAAAAAAAGTTTTAATAAAAGAACTTATCCTAAATCTAAAACTAGGTTATTATGATTTTGAGAAAGAAAAACCTCAAAAAGTAAAGTTTTCATTAGAAATTGATTACAAAGATAAAAAACCATCAAATGATAAAGATTTAAAATCTATAGTAAATTATTCAAAGGTGGTGCGACTTATAAAGAAACTAGTAAAAAATAAACATTATAATTTCCTAGAAACCCTAGCTGAAGATGTATTTGATGAGCTTTTTAAAGATAAAAGAATTGAGAAAATAAATCTTAAAATAGAAAAACTTGAGATAATGAAGGACTGTTCGTCGGTTGGCATTCAAATTTCAAAAAAGAGAAGTTATGACAAATTCTAATACAGGAAAAGATATTATAAAAAAAGAAATACCTTTAATTGCTAAATTGCCAGGTGTTTACAAAATGCTGAACGAGAAAAATGAGGTTTTGTATGTTGGGAAAGCAAAAAATTTACCTAATAGATTGAAAAGTTATGTTTCAGAGAAAAATCATATTATCAGAACTGAGAGAATGTTATCTCAAACTAGAAAGCTTGAAGTAACAACAACTTCAAACGAAAGTGAAGCTTTGCTATTAGAGGCCAATTTAATTAAAAAATATAAGCCAAGATTTAATATATTATTGAGAGATGATAAATCGTTTCCTTTTATTTTTATTAGTAACAAAGAAAAGTGGCCACAAATAAAAAAACATAGAGGAAAAAAGGACAAAGAGGGTTTTTTCTTTGGTCCTTTTGCATCTGCAGGTTCTGCAAATTGGACCATAAAAATGATCCAAAAAATATTTCAGATAAGAATCTGTGATGACACTGTATTTAAAAATAGGGAAAGACCATGCATATTATATCAAATTAAAAGATGTTCTGGTCCTTGCGTAAATTTTATACACGAGAGTGATTATAAAAAATCTGTAGATGATGCCATTGACTTTGTCTCTGGAAAATCAAGAAAGATTCAAAAAAGTTTATCGGCACAAATGGAAACTGCTAGCGATGAACTAGATTTTGAAAAAGCTGCAATACTTAGGGATAGAATTAAATCACTCAATATTATTCAGTCATCTCAGAGAATTAATGAAGCGAACTTAGTAGAGGCTGATGTTATTGCTGGTTACAAAGAATCTGGTAAAACTTGTATCCAAGTTTTTTTTTATAGGTCTAAACAAAATTGGGGTAATCAAGCTTTTTTTCCCAAACACGATCCAGATGAAAATTTAAGTAATATAATTAATTCTTTCGTTACACAATTTTATGAAAATAAAAGCGTACCTATAAATATTATTTTAAGTGAGGATATAAAAGAAAAACTATTAATCGAAAAAACTTTAAGTAAAAAAGAAAATAAACAAATTAGCATTTCAGTTGCTAAAAAAGGTTCAAAATTAAAAGTCATTAATCAAGCTCTCAAAAATGCAAAAGATAGTTTAAATAGAAAAATATATGAGAGCCAAAATAATAAAGACTTATTTGAGAACATTTCACAAAAATTTGATCTTGAGAGCAATATTAACTTAGTGGAAGTATATGATAATAGTCATATTCAAGGTTCTGACAGCATAGGAGCATTAATTACATTTAGTGAAGAAGGTTTTATAAAGAAAAGATATAGAAA
>CACIWH010000002.1:0-7500 GCA_902590295.1 uncultured Pelagibacteraceae bacterium
AGACATAATCTCACCACCCTTTTTAAAAATATCTAAAACTATCCATAAACACAGATTTTTTCTCGCCAAAAAAGAGATTTTAGAAACTGGAAAAAATTATGATCAAGCCATTGGTGAGGTTAAATATTGTGCAACTTTATGGAGGTATGCTTCAAATATTCTCAAAAATTTGGATGGATTAAAAAATTTAGATAATAATCACAAAGGTATAATTAAATATGAACCCATGGGAATTGTAAGTTTAATAGTCCCATGGAATTTTCCACTAATTGTTACTAGTGAAAGATTGCCATTTATATTAGCTGCAGGAAATGCAGTGATTATCAAGCCTAGTGAGTATGCTTCTCAATCGTTAATCCATTTGGTTAAAATTTTGCGCAAAGAAGGTTTTCCAAAAGGTATGATTAATTTGATTTTTGGAAAAGGAGAGAAAATAGGAAAAAATATTGTTAAAAATAGAAAAGTTAATATGATCTCTTTTACTGGCTCTACAAAAGTTGGTAAAAAAATTATGAAATTATCATCGGAGTCAATTAAAAGATTGAGCTTAGAACTTGGAGGAAAGAACCCAATTATAATATTTGAAGATGCAAATATATTTAATGCTATTAAAATTGTAATAAAAAGTTTCACTTTGAATGCTGGCCAGTGTTGTGTGGGAACAAGTAAGTTGTTAATACATAATAAAATAAAAAAAAAATTTATAAAAATTTTATTAAATGAATTAAAAAAAATAAAATCTTTTAAAAAATTATACGGGCCTATTTCAAATACTTTACAGAAAAAAAAGTTGAAAAAATTTTTGAATAATAAAAAATTAAATAAAAAACATATAATATTTGGTAAAGCACATTTTGAAAACAAAGATTTTTTGAGCCCAATTATTTTTCTAGATTTACCATTAAACCATGAATTGATTGAAAATGAAATTTTTGGTCCAATACTTACTATAAACTCTTTTAATAATTATTCTGATGCGGTGAATATTTCTAACAAAACATCCTACGGTTTATCAGCGGTTATATGTGGTAAAAACCAAAAAAGGAATTTGGACATTGCTAATAAATTAGAGGCCGGAAGAGTATGGATTAATGAAGATATTTCACATAATTATGCGTGCCTTCCAGTAGGTGGTTTTAAAGAGTCAGGCTTGGGAAAAGAGTGTGGAGAAGATGCAATAAAAAGATACTCAGAAATAAAATCTATTATATTAAACAAATGAAAAAAATTGATATAGAAAAAAAAATAATTTATTGGTTTAAAATAAATAAAAAAAAAATCACAAAAAAAAATTTTCTTGAGGAAGGATTGTTAGATTCTTTCGATATGATAAGTTTAATTTCTTACATTGAAAATGATCTGAATGTAAAATTTAAGCCTACTGACTTCCAAAAAAGAAATTTTGCGACAATAAAAAACCTAGTAGATTTAGTAAAAAAATATAGTGTTTGATTATAGTAGAAATGATATTAAAAAAACCTTAAAAAAATTAGGTTTAAAAAAAAACGATCTTGTATTTTGTCATTCCAATGTTGGGTATTTTGGAAAAATGAAAAACACAAAATCAAAAGACAAACTATGTTCAATTTTTTTTAATGAAATAAATAAGATAATAGGTAGTAAAGGAACTTTTATAGTTCCAACCTTTACCTATAGTTTTTTCGAAAAAAAAAATTTTACCATTAATTCTAAGTCAAAAATGGGTATTTTTTCTGAATGGTTTAGAAAGAAAAAAGGAGCTATAAGAAGTTTAGATCCAAATTTTTCAATTTGTGCTTATGGCAGGAATAAACACTATTTTACAACACTTCCAGAAAAAAATACTTATTCGGCTTTATCTTTTTTTGGTAAATTTCACAATTTTAATGGAAAAATTCTTAATTTAAATTTTCCCGGTACTACACTAATCCATTACTATGAAAAATTAATTGATATAAATTATAGATTTGAAAAAACTTTTAAAGGAAACGTAAATAATAAAAAAGAATCTTGGACTGTCTACAGTAGATACTATAAAAAAGGTTATGAACATAATCCCTTTAAAATTATGGAAATACTAAGAAGAAGAAAAAAAAATAATTTTGCCAGATTAGGAAAAGGAGAGATTTTTTTAATTGAAAGTAAGATTTTGTTTAAATTGATAAGAAAAGAGTTGAGAAAAGATAAAAATTTACTCATTGAAAAATTATAGTGCTAAAAAAAGGCAATCAATACGATATAACTTTTAAAAATTTTGAAAAAGAAGATATAAATGAAGATTATCTTTCTTGGCTTAATAACAAAAGACTTTTAAAATATTCACAACAAAAAAAAATTAATTACAATTACCAAAAAGCAGTTCGTTATTTGGATTTTATAAAAAAAAATAAATCTTTATTCAAAAAAATTATTTTAAAAAAAAATAAACTATTTATAGGAACTATTACTGCTCATTTTAATTTTAAAAAAAATGAAGCTGATATTGGTATTCTAATTGGAAATAGCAAATATCGTAAAAAAGGTCTTGCGCTTCAATCATGGCTTAAAATGATAAAATATCTCTTTAGATATAAAAACATAAAAAAGATAACTGGAGGTGCAAGAAAGCAAAATAAACCAATGATTAAAATATTTAAAAAATCTGGAATGAGAATAATAAATCAAAAAAAAAATTTTTATAACAAAGCTCAGAAATATGTTAAATTTCAAATAAAAAAAAACTAGTTGCTCGAAGTAAGCTTAGACACTAAATTTGAAATTTTTTTATCATCTGAATTAATTTTTTTCATTATTTTTTTTGTTTCATTAGGTGCATATTTAATAGCGACTTTTAAAATATTCATCCAATTCTTATTATTTCGAGATCTAACTTTTTGAATTTCGTTTACAATATTTATTTTTTTGTTTATTTTCACAAATATAACAATACCAAATTCTGTTATGATTAGAATAAATAAAAGTTTAATTTTTTCAAATAAAAGAAGGCCTATGATTATTGCTGAAATATCTGCAAACCATTGTGGAGAAAAAAAACAATTTCTAAAACTAATTGAAAAAGCTCATGCAAGTGGAGCGGATGCAGTAAAAATTCAAAGTTATGAGCCTGAGGACATAACAATTAAATCAAAAAATAAAAAATTTAAAATTAAAGATGGTATTTGGAAAGGAAAATATCTTTGGGATTTATACGTTAAAACGCAAACGCCTTTTAGGTGGCATAAAGATGCTTTTAATTTAGCAAGAAGAAAGAAAATAAATCTTTTTAGCACACCCTTTAGCTTAAGGGCCGTTGATTTGTTAGAAAAAAATAAAGTAAAATTTTATAAAATTGCTTCTTTAGAAAATGATGACGAAATGTTAATTAAAAAAATTGCTAAAACTAAAAAACCTATTATAATTTCAACTGGTGCTTCAAGTTTTGAGGTTATAAAAAAAAGTCTCAAAATAATAAATAAATTTCATAATAAGGTTATAATACTTCATTGTGTATCCAATTATCCAACTTCAATTGAAAATGCTAATCTCAATAGAATATCAAAAATTAAAAAAATCTTTAAAAATAATTTAGTAGGAATATCAGATCACACGAACGATATAGATACATCATTGGCATCAGTTTCACTGGGCATTGTCGCTATTGAGAAACATTTTAAACTGGGAAATACTAAATCAGAGGACTCTAAATTTTCAATTAATCCAGAAAAACTTAGAAAACTTAGAGATAAAAGTGAGTTATATTTTAAAGCACTTGGTAATACAAAAAAATTAAAAAAAGAAAATTTTTTTTCGAGTCACAAAAGATCTTTATTTGCAAAAGAAAAAATATTAAAGAATCAAAAATTATCGCATAACAATCTTGTATCTTTGAGGCCTTTAATTGGAGTAAAATCTTCTGATATTCAAAAGGTTTTAAATAAAAAAGCTAAACGTGATATTAAAAAAAATTTTCCAATATATTTTAAAGACTTATACTAATCTTTAAATATAAGGTAATTACCAATATATAATCCATCAATTCTGCTATCTAAAAAACCTCTTACTGCATCATGGGGTGAATAAACTATAGGTTCTTCGTGCATATTAAAACTTGTATTAATCAAATTTGGTATTTTTGATATCGAAAAATAACTAATCAATATTTCATATAACTTTTTATTTTCTTTCCTATAAATAATTTGCGGTCTTGCAGTGCCATCAATATGTATTGCCGCTGGAGAAAGCCGCTTCATTTTTTTTGAACAGTCAAGAGTAATAGTCATATATTTGCTTGCTTTTATATTTTTACGTGAGCTAATATACATCTCATTAAATTTTTTGGATAAAGTTATTGGCGCGAATGGCATAAATTCAGTTCTTTTAAGTTTTCTGTTGAGTGTTTTATTTATTTTTGGATCCGTGGCCCTGCTTAGAATGCTTCTATTTCCAAGTGCTCTGGGGCCAAATTCCATCCTTCCATCAAATAATGCAATAACATGACCTTCGTGCAATTTTTTTGCAACAATTTTATTATTACCCGGGCCTTTATAATACTTTAAATTAAATTTTTTGATTGTGCTATAAATTTCAGAGTCGCTAAATTTTTTCCCTAAATAAACATTGTTAATCTTTTTGATACTTTTGCCGGTATGTTTGTTATAAGATAGTGCTGCAGCTCCAACGCTTAATCCCCCATCTCCCATATTTGGAAATATATATACTTCTTTAATTTTTTTAATTTGACTTATTTTTTGATTTAATTTTACATTTGCAAAAACACCTCCAGCCAAAGCTAATTTATAATTTTGTTTGTTTATACTTTTTATATAAGACAAAACTACTTCCTCTAACCTTCTCTGAGCTGCTGCAGAAATATCTTCTCTACTAAAACCTTTTAATATTTTATTTAAATATTTATTCTCAAATAAAGGTAAAAAACCATCTTTAAAACCACCTTTGAAATTGTTATCTTTTTTATCAAAATAAATTAGCTTTTTAATTATTCTATAAGCTTTATTAGGATTTCCATAAGCGGCTAAACCTAAAACTTTTCCCTCGTGTCTTTGTGGTTTAAAACCTAAATATTTTGTTATTGATCCATAAAAATATCCTAGAGAATTCAATATAGAGGTACTTCTTAAAATCTTAAATTTATCATTTTTAAATTCAAATAGCTTACAGCTGGCCGAGTCTCCATAACCATCTATTGTCAAAACAACACAATTTTTCCATCCCGAGGTATGTGCAGCGGATGCAGCGTGACATAAATGATGGTCAAATATTTCAATTTTTCTTTTGTATTTTTTTTTGATTATCTCAATAATCTTTTTGTTTCTCGAATATGCTTTTTTTTCTTTAGTTTTCCTAAATCGAATTTTTTTAATTAAATAATTTTTATCTTTTGCTGATAATTTAGACGAGCTTACTTCATCAATAGCACTTTGATATTCTTTGCATAATTTTTCGTCCAGAAATTTATAAGACGAAGTTCCATGAATTGATATAATATCAATATTTGAAAGGCTAAGATTGTTTTCTTTTAAGCAGTGTTTAAATGAACTAACTGGATTTCCATACCAGTTTTTAACTCTATTAAGTCTCTCTTCACTAATTGCAAATTTAAGTGTTCCATTGCTTACTAAACAAACCGAAGATTCACTTAGATAATTAATACCAAGGATATTCATCTAAAATTTATAAACTCATAAAGTATTATCACAAAATTTTTATATTACCTAATTTCATAAATTTCATATGATGGGCCAATTCTACTAATATTTTCTAATTCTGATTTTTTACCAAGATAAATTTTTTCTATTAAATCTCTTGCCGTGATTAAATCGTTCCCTTTAAAAAACTTAATTCTTTTAAAATTTTTCTGAACATGTTCTATTAGATCATATTTGAGATCTGCTCTGTTAAAATTATAGTAATTTGGTACAATAATATAAGAAATTTTTCTCTCATTTTTTAGAAAGTCAAAAAATTTTTCAAAATCTTTAATCACTAAACTTTTTTCTACTACTAAAAATTTATTGTATTTACTGATTTCAAAATAATCGGGTTTAAAATTTTTAATCTTATTTTGTATAGATATGAGTGTATCCTTTTGATACCATTTTGTAATAACTAAATCTTGATTATGAAAATCCTCATATAACCTTAAATTTCTAATATTTTTCCTAAGCGAGATATGTGGTTCAAAAATAATTACTTGATCAGAATATTTCAATAAAATTTCGTCTTTTAAAAATTCATAAAAATTGTACTTTTTTGATAATATTTTAGTTGTATCATTATGAATAATCGATTTATTAAAAATTAACAAAAGGTTTAAAATAGAAAAAATAACGTAAACTTTCTTTTTATCATATTTTTTTAAAGCTTCATTTAAAATAATTCCTATCAAAATATAAATTAAAACAATACTTGCTGAAAAATATTTTAGTTGAGGAAATGCACCTGCTGAAGAAAATACTAATATAAAAATAGGTTCAAAAAGAAGGATGAAAGTAAATAGAAATAAATTCTTTTGACTAAAACAAGGCTCTTTGAAGTAAAATGGAATTAGAACTAATAAAAGTACAAGCGGATATAACTCAGTATAAAAAAGAATATTAAAACTTCTATATAAACTATCAATTATTTTATCAAATCTTTCTGATAAATTTATTCCCAGATTATTGTTGTTTTGTGAGTCTAGAAGAAAACTAAATATAGATGTTTCGGTTAATAATAAACTAGGTAATACACCAATTAATACAATAATAAATAAAAATTTAAATATATAGCTTAAATTTTTTTTTTTAAATTTTTTGTAATGTAAAATTAAAATTGAATAAAATGAAACTATAGAGCAAAAATAATTAACTCCCCATGCAAAAGCCCCCACAAGTCCAAATAAAAAATATGAATTTTTATTAAACTTGCTAATTTTAAGGAAATATTTTGTAAATAAATAAAATTGTATTAAAAAAAATAGAAGATAATAAGAGTTTTTTCCATTTACAATTGATATGTCTAAAAAAAAAAGGCTTAAACATAAAGTTGTTAATAAATTTATAATTATAAAATTTTTAATCTTTAATTTTTTTAGTATAAGATAAAAAAAAAATAGACTAAAAATGCAAATTATGAGACTGGCTAATCTTCCAAAAATGATCATTAAAGAGGGATCGAAATAGATTATCTTAGTTATATTGAGTATATCTAAATTTATAATGCCATAAACCACTGAGATTATTGATACAATAATAAAGTTTAACAACGGAGCAAAAAAAGGATCGCTTAAATATTTGTTATTGCCTGATAAAAAATTAAAAAAATATAATGTGCTTTTTAAAAAACTGCCTTCATCATTATTGTAAAAAAATGGTAATCCATAGTTTATCTGCTTTAAATAAGTAAATGCAAAAAAAATTAGTATAAAAAATATAATAGCTTTATAGATTCTATTAGTCATAAATTATATCTATTATTAATATATTAAGTTATAAATTAATTAAATATTTTAATAAAAAATATGAATTTTGATCAAAACAGACA
>CACIWH010000002.1:10000-65874 GCA_902590295.1 uncultured Pelagibacteraceae bacterium
AAGAACAATGTTTAGCATTCGGAGTTTTATTAGGTTTGGTAAGAATCTCTTCCCCCTAGCCCATTTAGTGCTCTACCTCTAAACATCTATTTATTCAACGCACTACCTAAATAGTTTTCGCGGAAAACCAGCTATCTACGAATTTGGTTGGCCTTTCACCCCTTACCACAAGTCATCCAAAGACTTTTCAACGTCAACTGGTTCGGTCCTCCAGCAAGTGTTACCTTGCATTCAACCTGCTCATGGTAAGCTCATTCGTTTTCGGGTCTAATTCATTAAACTAATCGCCCTATTAAGACTTGCTTTCGCTACGCCTACACCTAGATGGCTTAAGCTCGCTTAATAAATTAAGTCACTGACCCATTATACAAAAGGTACGCCGTCACTCTAAAAAGAGCTTCGACTGATTGTAGGCATGCGGTTTCAGGTTCTATTTCACTCCCCTAATAGGGGTTCTTTTCACCTTTCCCTCACGGTACTAGTTCACTATCGGTCACTAAAGAGTATTTAGGCTTAGAGGGTGGTCCCCCTATATTCGAGCAAGATTTCACGTGTCCCGCTTTACTCAAGAACAAATTTAAGCATTACTTTTACTGGACTATCACCATCTTTGGTTAGTATTTCCATACTATTCAAATTTTCTTAAATTTATTACTGGCCTGTTCCGCTTTCGCTCGCCACTACTAACGGAATCTCAATTGATTTCTTTTCCTCTGGTTACTTAGATGTTTCAGTTCTCCAGGTTATCTCTTTAAACCTATGTATTCAGTTTAAAGTTACACATTAAGTGTAGGGTTTCCCCATTCGGAAATTTCCGGATCAAAACTTGCATACAGTTCCCCGAAACTTTTCGCAGTATACCACGTCCTTCTTCGTCTTTTAGTGCCAAGGCATCCGCCACACGCCCTTAAACGCTTGATTTATGCACAGAAAAAAATTCTGTGTTTGAATCAAATTTTGTTTAAATGTTCATCTATTCGAACATTTTAGATTGTTCATCTATTCGAACAATCGGATATAGATATTGATAATAATTAAAAAAAATTCACAAATAAAATAACTATGTGTTTCCTGGTGGAGGATAGCGGGATCGAACCGCTGACCTCCTGAATGCAAATCAGGCGCTCTCCCAGCTGAGCTAATCCCCCAGATAATTTTGGTGGGCCGAGATAGACTCGAACTATCGACCCCACCCTTATCAAGGGTGTGCTCTAACCAACTGAGCTACCGGCCCTCATTGTATTTAAGAGAAACACAAAAAAAATAAGAAGAGAAATGCGGACGGTCAACATTAACCTGTTAAATATTTAGAATAAAATAATAAAATTTTATTCATCCTTAGAAAGGAGGTAATCCAGCCGCAGGTTCCCCTACGGCTACCTTGTTACGACTTCACCCCAGTCGCTGACTATACCGTGGTCAAAGTTTTTAACCTTTGCCTTAAGGTAGAACCAACTCCCATGGTGTGACGGGCGGTGTGTACAAGACCCGGGAACGTATTCACCGCGGCGCGCTGATCCGCGATTACTAGTAATTCCAGCTTCATGTACTCGAGTTGCAGAGTACAATCCGAACTGAGGCATTTTTTTAGGATTTGCTTAACGTCGCCGTTTTGCTTCCTATTGTAAATGCCATTGTAGCACGTGTGTAGCCCAACACGTAAGGGCCATGAGGACTTGACGTCATCCCCACCTTCCTCCAGCTTATCACTGGCAGTTCTTTCAGAGTGCCCAACTAAATGATGGCAACTAAAAGTGAGGGTTGCGCTCGTTGCGGGACTTAACCCAACATCTCACGACACGAGCTGACGACAGCCATGCAGCACCTGTGTTTCGTCCGGCCGAACCGAAAACTTTAATCTCTTAAAGTCGCGACGAACATGTCAAGTGTTGGTAAGGTTCTGCGCGTATCTTCGAATTAAACCACATGCTCCACTACTTGTGCGGGTCCCCGTCAATTCATTTGAGTTTTAACCTTGCGGTCGTACTCCCCAGGCGGTGTGTTTATTGCTTTCGCTGCGACACTGAAAATAAATTTCCAACGTCTAACACACATCGTTTACGGCATGGACTACGAGGGTATCTAATCCTCTTCGCTACCCATGCTTTCGTTCCTCAGTGTCAGTAATGATCCAGAAAGCTGCCTTCGCAATTGGTATTCTTTCTAATATCTACGAATTTCACCTCTACACTAGAAATTCTGCTTTCCTCTATCATACTCTAGCTAAAAAGTTTTGATGGCAGTTCCAGAGTTAAGCTCTGGGATTTCACCACCAACTTTTTTAACCACCTACGAACTCTTTAAGCCCAGTAATTCCGAACTACGCTAGGTCCCTTCGTATTACCGCGGCTGCTGGCACGAAGTTAGCCGGACCTTCTTATTCGGGTACAGTCATTTTCTTCCCCGACGAAAGAGCTTTACAACCCAAAGGCCTTCTTCACTCACGCGGCATCGCTGCATCAGGGTTTCCCCCATTGTGCAAGATTCCCTACTGCTGCCTCCCGTAGGAGTTTGGGCCGTGTCTCAGTCCCAATGTGGCTGATCATCCTCTCAAATCAGCTATTGATCATTGTCTTGGTAGGCCATTACCCTACCAACAAACTAATCAAGTGCAGGCTCATCCATTGGCGCATAAAGCTTTCTCCGTAAAGACTTATGAGGTATTAGCACAAGTTTCCTCGTGTTATTCCTCACCAAAGGGAAGATACCTACATGTTACTCACCCGTCTGCCACTAAGTATTGCTACTTCGTTCGACTTGCATGTATTAGGCGTGCCGCCAGCGTACGTTCTGAGCCATGATCAAACTCTCAAGTTTAAAAACGGCGCACACTAGCTTCCATATAAATCTAAGAATAAATTTATATGTAGTTGAAGTGTGTACGACAAATTTTGGTAACCTTAACCGTCCACACTTCTCTTCTTAAATTTCACGTTTTAAATAGCTAATTAGGCCTGAGCCTAATAATAACAATAATTTTATTGTTTGGAAAAAACGCTTATAGTACAAATCGCTACTAAATCAAGAATTTTGATTGAAAAAATTCATGAAAAAACTAATAAAAATAGGCTTTTTTGGACTAAAAAAATGTCAAAATAAGTCAATAAAAAAAAATGTATTTTATTCAACTTAAAATTGTCAATTTTCTAAAAAAAAATATTGAGATTTTTTTATTAATATTGCTATTAATAATCTCTGTTTTTATAACTCAAATATATAACTTTAATACTCAAAAAATTCAAAACGATTACCTTGAAATCTTAAGAAATTCATATTTTAAAAAATCTGTGAAATATTTTTTTTCAAATTTAAAACCAAAATTTGAAGATGTTGAATATAAAATAAAGGGAGGAGACTCAGTTGTAAGTATTTTAAACGAGCTATCAGTTAACGAAACTGATATACAAAACATTGTAACTTTATTAAAAAAAACTAATTCGCAAAAGCTAGTTAAAAATCAAATATTAAAAATAACATTAGAGAATACTAAAAATTTAAGGGGAGTATCTAACATTTTAATACCGGTAACCAAGTCTAGGAAATTAGAATTATCTAAAGATTTAGCAAAAAATTCTTTTGTAAAAAGAGAAATAATAACAAATTTGGAAAAAAAAATTGTATTTAAAGAAGGAGTAATAAAATCAAGTTTGTATAAAAGTGCAACAAAAGAAAATATTAGCGCAAATATAATAGTGGAATTTGCTAGGCTTTATGGATTTCAAATTGATTTTCAAAGAGACATTCGAAAAAATGATTCTTTTCAGATAATATATGAGATTTATGTAGATGAAAATGGAAAAATATTTGAAAGTGGAGATATTATTTACGCAAACTTAATGCTTCGTGGACAATATAATCAATTATATTATTTTCCAAAAAAAAATTATGATGGACATTACGATGAGAATGGTAAAAGTGTAAAAAAAGCATTAATGAAAACTCCAATCAATGGAGCTAGGTTGTCTTCTTCATTTGGAATGAGAAAACATCCTATTCTTGGTTATAATAAAATGCATAGAGGTACCGACTTTGCGGCGCCAGAGGGAACACCTATTATGGCATCGGGCGATGGTATAATAATGAAGGCTGGTTGGTGTGGAGGCGGGGGAAATTGTGTTAAAATTAAACATAACAAAACATATCAAACTATATATGCACATATGAAAAATTTTTCTAGCCTTGCCATACCTGGAAATAGAGTTAAGCAAGGACAAGTAATTGGATATGTGGGATCGACAGGTATGTCTACGGGACCGCATTTGCACTACGAGGTCATAGAAAATGGAAAAAAAATTAATTCACAACTTTTAAAACTTCCTCCAGGAAAATCTCTAGAAGGTAATAACAGAAAACAATTTGAGATAGTTAAAATAAAGACTGATGTGCTTAAGTCTGATTTAGTCGAAAATTTTTAGTTTTGTTCAAATTGAGTTTGGGATTTTTCTTTTTGTTTTTCTTTTTGCTCAATAGAAATTCTTAGAAAATGATCTGCGTATTGATAATAGTTTTCAGAAAGGATTTTATCTCCATTTGAAAGTGCTTCTCTTGCTAACTCATTATACTTTAAAATTAGTTTATCAACATTGCCATTATTTCTGTTATTTTTTCTTCTAAATCCATTTTCTCTGTTTCCAAGTTCTGTATTAATTCTACCAATATCATTAGACCTTTTAAATGGTCTGTCTTGCATATTCCTATTTCTTGCTCTTTTTTGATTATTTTTGAAGGGTCTCATTATTATTTTAGATTAATTTTGTCGATACTATGCATCTGTCATAATTTGATAAGTCTTTAACTATTTTATTAATATAAAAATTATATTTTTTTAGTATTTTTATCACTTTGTATTTTTGATCACTGCCTATTTCAATAATTAATTTCCCATTAATTTTTAATAATTGTGATGCTTTTATTATTATTTTTTTTAATACTTCAGTACCTTCAGTTCCTCCATCTAAAGCTAATAAAGGTTCAAATTCGCTAACACCCAAATATTTTAGTTGATGTTTATCAATATAAGGAGGATTACTGATGATTAAATCATATTTACCATAATTAAAATTGTCAACATCTGTTTTGTAAATTTTCAATCTATTTTTTATATGATGTAATTTTGCATTAAATTTAGCTATTTTTAAAGCCTTTTGGCAACAGTCAATACCTACAGCTAAACACTTTTTTCTTTCTTTAAGTATAGATATTATTAAACATCCAGAGCCTAAGCCTATTTCTAAAAGTCTCTTTGTTTGATTTACAGCAATGATATTAAAAGTCTCTTCAATCAAATGTTCTGTCTCTGGTCTTGGAATAAGAACATTTTTGTCTATGTAAAATTCATTTTTCCAAAATTCTTTTTTCTTTAAAATATAAGCAATAGGTTCATTCGCTTTTCTTCTCTCAATTTTTGATAAAAAAATATAATAATGTTTGAGAGTTATAGCTTTTTTAAGATTAAGTATTAATTCTTCGATAGTGATATTTAAGCTATCAGATAATAATATCTCAGTATCAATTTTATAACTATTTATTTTACTTGATTTAAGTATGCTATATCCATTCTCAAGCGCTTGAAATAAATTCATTTTTCTAAACTTTTAAGTTCTTCCTCTTGAGCATGTAAATTAAGATTATCTACTATCTCATCAAATATCTCACCTTCCATAAACTCTTCTAATTTATGTAATGTAAGATTTATTCTATGATCAGTTACTCTTCCTTGTGGAAAATTATAAGTTCGTATTCTTTCTGATCTGTCTCCAGTTCCAATTTTGCTTTTTCTATCTTTGGACCTCGCATCTTCTAATTTTTTTCTTTCAAACTCATAAATTCTTGATCTTAAAATTTTAAGACCTTTCTCCTTATTTCGTATCTGAGATTTTTCATCTTGTTGACTAACAACTATTCCTGTTGGTATGTGCGTAATCCTTACTGCGGAGTCAGTAGTATTAACGCTTTGACCTCCGGGTCCACTACTTCTAAAAACATCGATCCTTAAATCTTTATCATCGATCTTTACATCAACATCCTCTGCTTCTGGAAGTACAGCAACAGTGGCAGCAGACGTGTGAACCCTCCCCTGTGTTTCGGTCTCAGGAACTCTTTGTACTCGATGGACTCCACTCTCAAATTTAAGAGAGGAATAAATATTTTGTCCTTTTATACTTGCTATAACTTCTTTAAGACCCCCAGCATCACTTTTGGAAATACTAATTAGTTCTAATAACCATTTTTTTTTATTACTTACCTTTTCATACATCTTAAACAAATCTGCGGCAAATAAACTTGCTTCTAGACCACCCGTTCCTGCACGGATTTCAATAATTGCATTTTTTGTGTCCGCTTCATCTTTTGGGATTAAAAACAATTTTAATTTTTTTTCATTATAAATTTTTTTTTTATTGAGTTCCTCTAATTCAAATTTTGCTAAATTTTTCATGTCTTCATCTGACTGATTATCATTTAATATTTTTTCTAAGTCATTAACTGTTTCATTAAAAGATAAATACTGTTTAGCGTTAATTAAAACTTCATTTAAATCTGAATACTCTTTAGATATTTTAGCAAAATTTTTTTTATCTATTTTGTCAGATGATAGTTTGTTCTCTAATAGTTTATGTCTAGAGATAATTTCTCTTATTTTTTCTACTGGGATCATTGTTTATTTTTTATTTAATATTTCGGCCTCTTTTTTCTCTATGAGTGAGACTACTTGAGATATTATTTCATCGTTTTTTATCTTTTTATTTTGTATACCATTTAGATATAACATATTGCTATCTTTGCCGCCCCCAGTAATGCCTATTTCTGTTTGAGAGGCCTCTCCAGGACCGTTAACTACGCACCCAATTATTGAGAGAGTAATCGGAGTTTTAATATGGGCTAGCTTTTCCTCAAGCTTTTTTACAGTTTCGATAACGTCAAAACCCTGTCTTGCGCAGGATGGGCAAGAAATAATTTTTACTCCTCTAGATCTAAGATTTAAAGACTTTAGAATTTCATTTCCAATTTTAATTTCTTTAACTGGATCATCGGATAAAGATACTCTTAAAGTATCACCAATGCCTTCTAGTAATAATACACCTAATCCAATAGATGATTTTACGCTTCCAGGTATGAAACTGCCTGACTCAGTGATTCCTAAATGTAAAGGGTAGTCGGTTTTTTTTGATAATTGCCTGTAGGCTGCAACTGACAGAAAAACATCTGAAGATTTAACACTTACTTTAATTTGATCGAAGTTGTTATCTTCAATTAATTTTATATTTCTTATTGCGCTTTCAACTAAAGCTTCGGGACAAGGTTCTTTAAATTTTTCTAATATGTCTTGCTCTAAAGATCCAGCATTAACTCCGATTCTTATGGAACATTCATTATATTTTGCAGATTTAATAATTTCTTTTAACTTTTCTTTACCTCCAATATTTCCTGGATTTATTCTTAAACATTTCGCGCCATTATCTGCAGCTTCTAGTGCTCTCTTGTAATGAAAATGAATATCTGCGATTATTGGCACTTCGGAATACTTGCACACTTCTTTAAGGGCTTTAGTTGAGTCCTCGTCGGGGCAAGAAACCCTAACTAAATCTGCACCCTCATTTACAAGATCCTCAATCTGTTGGATAGTTGCTTTGGTATTAGTGGTTAAAGTATTTGTCATTGATTGGACTGATATTGGGTTAGAACCTCCAATTTTAACTTTTCCAACGCTAATTTCTTTTGATTTTCTTTTTAAGATATCTCTGTAAGGTCTTAAACTCATAGATTATTATTTAATTTAAATTCTTGGTGGAGTATTTCAACAGATTTTTTTAAATTTTTTTTGCTAATTAAAACTGATATTTTGATTTCTGAAGTAGATATAACTTCTATGTTTATTTTTTTTTTTGCTAAAGCATTAAACATTCTATAAGTAACCCCAGGAGTAGTTATCATGCCTACGCCAATTATAGATACTTTTGACACATTTTTATTAACAATCAATTTTTTAAATCTAATTAATCTATTATTTTCTAAAAGTTTCCGAGTTTTAACAAAATCATCCAATTTAATAGTAAACGTTAAGTCTGTCTCTCTGCTATTTGCTGAAATGTTTTGTACGACCATGTCAACATTAATTGCATTATCGTAAAGAGGTTTAAAGATAGATGCAGCAACACCTGGTTTATCTTTAACTCCTATCAGTGTTAATTTTGCATCATTTTTAGTAAAAGAGATTCCTCTAATGGTATTTTTGCTAAATACATCCTTTTTTTTGGTAATTGTTGTTCCTTTCCTTTTTGAAAAAGTTGATCTTACATCAATTTCAATTCTGCCTAGTCTAGCCTCTTGTATTGATGCAGGCTGCATAACTTTTGCGCCAAGGGAAGCCATCTCTAACATTTCTTCATAAGATATTTTTTCTATTTTTTTTGCATTTTTTGTTAAATTTGGATCTGTTGTATAAACGCCTTCAACATCGGTATAAATTATACATTTTTTTGCATTAAAAAATTTTGCACACAGTATCGCGCTAGTATCTGAACCACCTCTTTCAAGTGTAGTTATTCTACAGTCAGAATTTATTCCTTGGAATCCTGTTATTACAGGTATTCCTCCTTTTTTTAGATAATTGATTATTTTTGTCTTTTGTATTTTTATTATTCTTGCAGAACTATAGTTTCCTTTGGTTATAATTGGTAATTGCCATCCTAACCAAGACCTAGATTTATAACCAAGGTCAATAAGTTTCCCAGCTATTAGCGCACAAGAAATCTGTTCTCCAGTTGACAAAATGACATCTTTTTCATCATTAGGAAAATTCTGGGATATTTTTTTTGTTTTCAATAATAATTGATTTGTAACTCCACTCATTGCAGAAGACACAACAATCACTTTGTAGTTTTTTTTAACGTATGAAGTAATTATTTTAGCTACTTTTATGATTTTTTTTAAAGTGCCTACTGATGTTCCTCCAAATTTTAAAACAATTATTTTCATTGATATATTTATTTAAATTTTATATTTAGATAATTATTATCATAAATTTAAAGTCAACTATCAATGAAAAATATCACTGTTAATAAAAAAGAAATCAATAAATTTTCGAAGTTGGCTAAAGAATGGTGGGATCCAAACGGTAAATTTAAACCCCTGCATAAATTTAATCCTGTCAGACTAAATTATATAAAAAAAAGTATATTGAAATATATAAAGAAGAAATCACCAGATAGCTCACTTAAAAATATAAAAATCTTAGACATAGGTTGTGGGGGCGGTTTATTATGTGAGCCTCTTTCAAAATTGGGGGCAAAAGTTGTAGGTATTGATGCTTCAGAAAAAAATATTAAAATTGCTAAAATGCATGCAAAAGAAAATAATTTAAAGATAGAATATTACTGTGCTTCCCCTGAAAACTATATACATAAAGAAAAATTTGACGTAATTTTAAACATGGAAATTGTAGAACACGTAAAAGATGTTGATTTATTTTTAAAGGAAAGTTCTAAATTCTTAAAAAAAAATGGGATGATGTTTATTGCAACTTTGAATAAAACTTTAAAATCCTATATATTTGCAATATTAGGTGCTGAATATATTTTAAGATGGTTGCCAATCGGAACACATGATTGGAACATGTTTATAAAACCGAGTGATCTTGAACTAATTTGTAACAAAAATTCTTTAATTTTAGATCAGAAGCTTGGAGTTAAATACAATGTTTTATCGGATGATTGGGATTTGTCGTCTGACTGTGACGTAAACTACATGGCAAGATTTAAGAAGATTTAATTTTTTTTTTCTTGTATCCAGGGAAAGATTTGTGTTTCGATACCTTCTTCTTGCAGCTCACGTATTTGTTTTGTGGTTGCATTACCATAGATACCTTTAGAGTTTTTTTTGTCATTATAATGTAGTGATCTAGCTCTATAAGCAAAATCATCTCCTACATTCTCAAAATTTTTTTCAATAAAATTTTGGAATTCTAAAATTTTTTTCTTGATGATATATTTTTTTTTATTTCTAATTTTGTCCAATTTTTTTTGTCTTGAAGAAACAATATTTGGTGCCATCAAGGTTTTACTAATGTTATTTGAGTCACAAAAATGACAATTTAAAAATTTCTTATTTTTCAATTTTTCAAATTCTAATGAGGATGAAAACCAGCTATCAAAAGATTTTTTACAATTATCACATTTCAATTTATATCTAATCATGTATTAACTTCTGTAATCGGAATTAATTTCTAAATATTTTTTAGTAAAATCCATGGTGTAACAAGTAAAATTTTTTTTTCCTAAATTTACATCGAGTACAATTTTTATAGAACTATTTTTCATGTATTCCTTAAGATTGCTTTCTGAATAATTCTTGGCTACTTGTCCTTTCTCAAAAACTTTGTAATCACCTATCATTAAATTTACAGAATTGATGTTAATTTCTACATCATTTTTTCCTGCAGCCATCAAGATTCTTCCCCAGTTTGGGTCTTCTCCCGCAAAAGCAGTTTTTACTAAAGGAGAATTTGCAATTGAAAAAGCTATTTTTTTTGCATCATCCTCTGTTTTGCACTTATTAACATCTATTTGTATAAATTTTGAAGCCCCTTCGCCATCGCTCACAACTCTTTTAGCTAAATTTAATAAAACACTATTTACAGCTTTATCAAAGTCTTTTAATTTAATGTCATTGATGTTGCTAATATTTTGATTTTTAGCAATTCCAGTTGAAAAGAAAGATATCATATCATTAGTGCTTGTATCGCCATCACAACTAATTGCATTAAATGTATTAGTTATATTTTTTTTAAGTATTTTTTTCAAAATACTCGATGATAAATTTGCATCTGTAAAAATATATGCAAGTGTAGTTGCCATATTGGGAAAAATCATTCCTGATCCCTTTGCAATACCGTAGATTTTAACTTTAGTATTACCAATTTTACATTCCTCCATTGCTAATTTTGGCTTTAAGTCAGTTGTGAGAATACTCATTGCTGACTTAATCCATAAGTACTTATTTTGAGTATATTTAATTTTATTAACTAAATCTTTTATCGACGACTTAATTTTCGTTAAAGGAAATTGCTCACCTATTGTCCCCGTACAACCAAATATTATATCTTTAGGTGAAATTTTTTTTGGATTGTCCTCATCAGTTTTTTGTTTATATGTCAACAATCTAGCTGTTTCATCAGCTATTTCTTTTAAAGAATTATATCCTTTTATACCTGTTAAACAGTTTGCATTTCGTGCATTAACCAACAGAGCTTTTATTTTTTTAGTCTTTGTTGCTAAGTTCCACTTTATATTTTCTGAAATTACTTTTGACTGAGTGTACAAGGATGCGTATTCAGCCCCATTTCTGAAGTAAAATAATACAAGGTCATCCCTTTTATTATTGTACAAATTTGCTGATGTTACAGAAATTGATAATCCATCAATGTGATCTAGGTCCTGAAAGTCTGCCATTTTTGACCTATCATTTTTGGAAATCAAAAAATTACTTAAATTTATGGCCATATTATTTAAATTTATTAATTTGTAACTATATATTTATTTAACTATTAATGTATATGAAAAATTAAAAAATGCTAAATCCCCTTAATTTTATTAGAAAAATTTTTAAAAGTAGCAATCAAATTGAAATTGATAAAATTCAATATCTTCTAAAGAAAATAAATGATTTTGAAGATGAAATTTCTAAGTTAGAGGATAAAGATTTCCCGAAAAGAACACTTAATTTAAAATCAAAATTAATAGAAGGATCGATTAATGATGAAATAATATGTGAAGCATTTGCGCTAGTTAGAGAGGCTTCAAAGAGAAAAAGAGGTGAAAGACATTTTGATGTTCAAATACTCGGTGGACTAATATTGCATCAAGGCAAAATTGCAGAAATGAAAACTGGTGAAGGAAAAACTATTACAATTGCATTAGCGGCGTATTTAAATTCACTTCATGGAAAGGGCGTTCATATTGTAACAGTCAACGATTATCTCGCTAAAAGAGACTGTGAGAACATGTCAAAAATTTATAACTACTTAGGAGTAAGTTGCGGATATATAAACAATAATCAAAGTGATAACGAGAGAATAGATAATTACAAATGTGATATAACTTACGCTACTAATAGTGAACTTGGTTTTGATTATCTAAAAGATAATATGAAGCTTGACTTAAACCAAATAACTCAACGAAGTAATTATTACGCTATTGTCGATGAAATTGACTCCTGTTTAATAGATGAGGCAAGAACACCTTTAATAATTTCTGGGCAGGCCGATGATATGAGCAAACAATACAAGTCTATAAATAGTTTTATAAAAAAATTAACTTCCTCTGATTTTGAAATAGACGAAAAAGATAGAACTATAATACTCACAAACAATGGTATTGATAATGTAGAAAGTATTTTAAACAACATAGGAATACTTAAGAATAATAATTTTTATGATCCAGCAAATCTTCATATAGTCCATCATGTGAATCAAGCATTGAAGGCAAACTTTATTTTTAAAAAAGATAAAGATTATGTTGTTTTAGACAATAAAATTAAAATTATAGACGAGATTTCTGGAAGGATATTAGAGGGTAGAAGATACGCTGACGGACTGCACCAAGCTATAGAAGCAAAAGAAAATGTAAAAATAGAAATAGAAAATCAAACTCTTGCATCAATAACTTATCAAAACTATTTTAAATTGTATGAGAAACTTGCTGGTTGTACCGGAACAGCTTTGACAGAAAGTCAAGAATTTTTTGAAATATATGGTTTAAAAGTTGTATCAATACCAACAAATAAAAAAATGATAAGAAACGATTATAACGATAAAATATTTAGGACAGAGAATGAAAAAAAATCAGCTATTATTGAATTAATATTAGAATGTAATCGAAAGGGACAGCCAGTATTAGTATTCACATCAAGCGTTGATAAATCTGAGATTTATTCTGAACTTTTGAGACAAAAAAAAATTGAACATACTGTTTTAAATGCAAAAAATCATGAAAAAGAAGCTGAGATAATTGCAAATGCTGGAAAGTTATATTCAGTAATAATTACTACAAGCATATCTGGAAGAGGTGTAGATATTCAATTAGGTGGGAAAAGGTTAGGTCCAAATGAAAATAATTTAATTACTGAAGAAAAAGAAAAAGTTAAATCTCTTGGGGGTTTATATGTTATTGGGACTGAGAGAATGGAGTCTAGAAGGGTTGATAACCAGGCAAGAGGAAGATCTGGAAGACAAGGAGATGAGGGCAATTCAATTTTTTTTGTTAGTTTAGAAGATGATTTAATGAGAATTTTTGGCTCTGAGTCTATTAATAATATGTTAGAAAAGCTCGGCCTAAAAGATGGCGAAAGTATTGAACATCCATGGATCAATAAAGCTTTGGAAAGAGCTCAGCAAAAAGTCGAAGCTAGAAATTTTGATATTAGAAAATCACTGTTAAAATTTGATAATGTTCTTAACGACCAAAGGCAAGTAATCTTCACGCAAAGAAGAGAAGTTTTGCGCACTAATGAAATTACGCAATTTATAGATAAATTACTGAATGACGAAATTGATCAAGTTTTGAGTGAAAAAAATAAATCAATTAATTTAGAGCGAAATAAAATTTTAAAAAGTAAATTTGAAATTTTGCTTCAAAGCTCAGATGATAATCATTTAAATAAAACTCTGTCATCAAATCAAAGTGTTATAAGTAACACAATTAAAGAAAAGTTTTTTGAAAAGAGAAATCAGAGAATTGTCAAATTATCCGAACTTGGAAATAGAGATCTTGAGAGAAAAATATTTTTACAAATAATAGATTTAAACTGGAAGAACCACATTCAATATTTAGAACAACTAAGACAAGTGATTGGTTTAAGGTCTTATGGACAAAGAGATCCTTTAGTAGAATACAAAAAAGAGTCATTTGAATTATTTGAAAATTTATTACAAAAAATTCGTCAAGATACTTTATCCATACTATTGAATATTAAGTTTCAGAGTGGAAATGATAATAATAGGAAAAAGAGGTAATGTGAAAATAATTAAAAGAACTTAAACTCTTACTTGTTAAAAAATATTAAAGATATAATAGATATAATAAAAATAAATATAAAAAAATAAGTTTTTTTATTAACCAATTTATTTTTCAAATCGAAAAAATTATCAACCCTACCACTAAATAATTTATCAGATGATAAAAGATCATTTGAAACATCTTTATCTCTACCAATACTTAAAAACTTATTTTTTCTATGTTCAATAATGTCTCGTCTAGACATCGTTGTAAACTCCTCTAAATTTTTTTTTAATGATTTTTTTAATTTAAGTAATGTCAAATCTTTGTCTCTATGTGCTCCCCCACTTGGCTCTAAAATTATTTCGTCAATAATTTTCAATTTGAGTAAATCTTTTGATGTAAGTTTCATAGCAGTGGCAGCTTCTAAAGTTTTCTTAGGATCTCTCCATAATATAGATGCACATCCCTCTGGTGAAATTACTGAGTAAATAGCATTTTCAAACATTAATATTCTATTAGACGATGCTAAAGCTATCGCTCCTCCAGATCCGCCTTCGCCAATAATTATTGATATAGTTGGAACACCTAAAGATAAAGAGCACTCTATTGATTTTGCAATAGCTTCTGCTTGACCTCTCTCTTCAGCGCCAACTCCTGGGTAAGCACCAGGTGTATCGATGAATATTATAACTGGCAGTCCAAATTTGTCTGCAATTTTCATTAGCCGAATTGACTTACGATATCCTTCTGGCTTCATCATTCCAAAATTTCTTTCAATTCTTGAATTAAGATCATCTCCTTTTTCTTGTCCAATAACCATAACCGATTGACTCTCAAAGTGCGCTAAACCGGCTATTGAAGATTTGTCTTCACCAAACAATCTATCCCCAGAAAGAGGGAAAAAATTTTCAAAAAGATTATCAATAAAATATTTCGACTTTGGTCTGTCTTCATGTCTTGCAACTAAAGTTGTTTGCCAAGGATCAAGTCTTGAATAAATATCTTTTAATTTTTTATCTAGTTCTGATTGTAGAGTGTTGATTTTACCAGTATCAACAGTAGATATGCCCTCTTTATTGTTGTATGGGTCCTTCAGTTTCTCTATCTCTATTTCAATATTTTTAATTTCATTTTCAAAATTTAAATAGTTTTTCATATATATTAATATTCATTATATTTTAAAAAAGGCAACAAATTGATTGCGTTAATATTAACAGAAATAATCCTTGTAAATGTAGAAATAAATAAAATATTATAGTTGAATGAACAATATCAAAAATGAATATCAATCAGTTGGTAAATTATTTGTAAGTAAAATTTTATATAGTTTTGTTAATAAAGAGCTTTTAAAAAATACTAAAATTAAACCAATTCAATTTTGGTCAGGTTTTGAAAAATCACTATATCAATTGAGAGAAAAAAATGAACGTTTGCTGCAAAATAGAAAAGATCTTCAAAATTCCATAGATGAGTGGCATTTAAAAAACAAAGAATTTAAATTCAATATAAACAAATATAAAAAATTTCTTTTAGAAATCGGTTACTTGAAGAAAAAAATCTCAAACTTTAAAATTCAAACCAAAAATGTTGATGATGAAATTGCCAAAATACCAGGGCCTCAGTTAGTTGTGCCTATATCAAATGCTAGATATGCTTTAAATGCAGCTAACGCCAGATGGGGAAGTCTTTATGATGCACTTTATGGTACTGATGCTATAGGTTCAGAAAAGCTTGATAATAGATATAATCCTGTAAGAGGTGGGAAGGTAATTAGATATTGCAGAGATTTTCTAGATGAAACTTTTCCGTTGAAAAATGGTTCCTGGAAAAAAATTAATTCATTAAAAATACTAGGACATAAGCTTTTGCTTAAAATAGATAACAAAAGTTTTAAACTAAAAAATCCTAAACAATATAAAGGATACAGATCAGATAAAAAAAAATTAAAAGGAGTTTTATTAGTTAATAATAATCTACATGTTGAATTAATAATAAACCCTTATGCTTTTAGTGCTAATAATGATCCCATAGGTCTTAGTGATTTAGTTATTGAGTCAGCTGTCTCTACTATAATAGATCATGAGGATAGTGTGGCAGCGGTCGATGCTGAAGATAAGGTCTTGGGATATAGAAATTGGTTAGGATTAATGAAAGGAGACCTAAAAGTAAAATTTGATAAATTAGGAAAAAAATATGAGAGATTTTTAAATTCAGATAGAAATTATATTTCTTCTAATGGAAAAGGTATTAAATTGCATGGTAGAGCTTTGCTACTTAATAGAAATGTTGGACATTTAATGAAAACACCAGCAGTTCTTTTTTCAGATAAAGCGCAAATACCAGAAGGTATTTTAGATGCATTTATAACTTCAGCAGCTTGTCTTTATGATTTAAATAAAAAAAAAAATTCTAGAAAAGGATCAATTTATATAGTTAAACCAAAAATGCACGGACCAGATGAGGTAGCTTTTGCTGATGAAATATTTTCTAAAGTCGAAGAAGTGTTAAAAATAAAAAAAGATACAATAAAAATAGGAATAATGGATGAGGAACGAAGAACTAGTGCAAATCTAAAACAATGCATAAAAAAAGTTAAAAAAAGAGTAGTATTTATTAACACAGGATTCCTAGATAGAACAGGTGATGAAATGCACACATCAATGGAGGCAGGTCCGATGATGAAAAAAGGAGATATGAAAAATTCTGATTGGATAAAAGCATACGAAAATAATAATGTGAAAATTGGACTGGAGTGCGGTTTTTCAGGAAAAGCTCAAATTGGAAAAGGAATGTGGGCTGCCCCGGATAAAATGCAAGACATGTTAATTAATAAAATCGGACATCCAAAATCTGGGGCTAACTGTGCATGGACACCTTCACCAACTGCAGCAACACTTCATGCAATGCATTATCACAAAATAAATGTTTTTAATGTTCACAAAAAAATTAAAAAAAGACTAAAGTTTGACTTAAATAAATTATTGTCAATCCCTATTATAAAAAAACCAAATTGGAATATAGATGATATAAGAAATGAGTTAGAAAATAATTGTCAAGGAATCTTGGGTTATGTAGTAAGATGGATTAATAGTGGTGTAGGTTGTTCAAAAGTTCCAGATATTAATAACGTTGGATTAATGGAAGACAGAGCAACTTTAAGAATATCATCTCAACATATTGCTAATTGGCTTCACCACAACATTTGTACAACTTTTCAAGTTTTGGAAACTTTAAAAAAAATGGCAAAAATAGTCGATGATCAAAATAAAAATGATCCAAAATATGAAAAGATGTCAACAAATTTTGATAATTCAATTGCCTTCAAAACAGCCTGTGATTTAATATTTAAAGGAAAAGATCAACCTTCTGGTTATACAGAGCCATTATTACACGCTAATCGATACTTAAAAAAAAATTAAATTTGTGTTCTATTTTTAAAAGCAGAAAATAATGTGCCATCATCTAAACTTTCAATTTCCCCACCTACTGGAAGTCCTTGAGCTAATTTAGAAATTTTTACCTTAGTGTTTTTGAGAGTTTCCTCAATATAAAAAGCTGTGGTTTGTCCCTCAACTGTAGCGCTTGTCGCCACAATAACTTCCTCTATTTTTTGATTTTTTACTCTTTCCTTAAGTGAGTCTATAAGCACTCTTTGACTTTTATCGATTGTTCCAGAAATGGTCCCTCCTAAAATATGGAAATATCCACTAAAAATATTTGTGCTTTCTATACTCCATTGATCTGCAATATTTTCGACCACACATATTTTAGAAAATTTTTTTTGTAAATTACTACAATTTTCATATCCTCTACATTCTTCTTTTAGAGATTTTAGCGTGCCACAATAATTACACCTTGAAATATTTTTATATACATTTGCTAAAGCATTAATTGTAGGTTTCATAATCTCATCTTTATTATTTATCAGTTTTAGAATTATTCTTTTTGCAGACTTAGGTCCTAATCCTGGAAATTTTGATACTACCTTAATTAGTTCTTCAATTTCTTTTAATTCCATCATAATTTATAAAGGCCATTTAAAGCCTGGTATTCCAAACCCACCAGTAACTTTAGAAAGTTCATCTGAGGTTTTTGATTTTAAATTATTTTTTGCATTATTGTGAGCTGCGATTATTAAATCCTCTAACAAAGATTTGTTCTCTTTTAAAATATTATCTGAGATATGCAAACTCTCAATTTCACCATCTCCGTTTAAAACTATTTTTACATCACCCCCACCAGAGGAGCCCTCTGCTTTAATATTTTTTATTTTTTCTTGGCTCTCCTTAACTTTTAACTCTATCTCTTTTGCTTTTTCTAAAATTTTATTAAAATCAGTCATTATTTTCGTTATCTAAGTTTTTAATATTTATTATTTCTAGATCAGGAAATAAATTAATTGCTTTTTTGTAACTTTCGGAATTTTTTAAGTTTTCTATGCTATGATTTTTATTTTGAGTTTTAATTTCTTTTATTGATTTTAATCCTTTTTTTTTTGATAACGTTATAATCCATCGTTCACCTGTCCAATCTAATAATTTAGATGTCAAGTTTTTTATAAATTTTTGGTCAAGTTTCTCATTAAAAGAAATTTCAATATTATTTTTTTTAAAGCTAATTAAATTTACATTATTTTCTAGCTCATATTTTAGACCAACTTCTTTTTTTGATACACAAATTGAAATTAGTTCAGAAAAAGATTCTATTTTAGTTGTATTGGAAGGTTTTTTCTCCTTTGGCGAAATCTCTTGTTGTTCTTGTGTTGAAAATTTAATTTGGTTAATTGTAAGATTTTCATTTTTATCTTTGTTAGACTTGTTTTGATAGTCTTTATCTATTAATTGACTTTTTTGGTTATTATTTTCGTCATTTAAAATCTTAATAGATGAAATTTCTTTGAGGTTTTCTTTATTTAAGTGCATCAATCTGATTAAAAACATTTCTACTGCCAGGTGTTGATTTGAAACTAAGTTGATTTCTCCTAATATATTTACAGAAAATTCCCAAAACAATAATATTGTTTTATTTTCAACTTTATTTGCTAAGTCTTTAATTTTTTTTATATCAGAATCTGTAAAATCTAAAGACGAGCTAAGATTGTTTATATTTTTATAATTTTTTATACAATAAAGTATTTCAAGAAAATTATTTATAAATAGTTTTGGCTCTATTCCTTGGTTGTAAATATTTTTATATAATTCTAAAACTTTTTCCTCATTTCCTTTTAATAGTTCATAAGTGATATCTAAAAGATAACTTTTATCAAAATAACCGAATATTTCTTGAGCTGATTTTAAATCTAGTTTACCTCCATTTTCATCTGTACTGAGCAATATTCTGTCAAGTAAAGATAAAGAATCTCTCACTGATCCCTCAGATATTCTGACAATAAGTTTTAATATTTCCTCATTTAAAATTTTTTTTTCTGTTGAAACTACTTTTTTTAAAAAGTTTAGTAACTCATCAAAGCCTATTCTTGTTAAATCAAACCTTTGACATCTGGAAAGTACTGTGATCGGAATTTTACTAACCTCAGTAGTTGCAAAAATAAATTTTAAATATTCAGGTGGCTCTTCTAAAGTTTTAAGCAATGCATTAAATGCTTGCTTGCTCAACATATGTACTTCGTCAATTATAAATATTTTATATTTTGATGATGTTGGTCCATATCTTGAAAACTCAATAAGATCTCTGACATCATCTACTCCTGTTTTGCTGGCTGCATCCATTTCAAGAACATCAATATGTCTAGACTCTGAAATTTGATCACAATTATCGCACATATTATTCAAACAATTATTTTTTTTTGGATCTAAACAATTAAGAGATTTTGCTAAAATTCTTGCAATTGTAGTTTTTCCAACACCTCTAATACCCGTAAACAAAAATGCGTTAGGAATCTTGTTTAATGAAATTGATTTTTTTATTGCTTCTACAATAATGTTTTGACCAACTAGCTCATCAAAAACTTGAGGTCTATATTTTAAAGCTAATACTTTTTTATTTGTGCTCATTTTAAAGGGACCAACCAACCTGGAAAATACTCATTACCCTTGCTCTTTTTCAAGCCTGGGGGAGTTTATGGTAATACCACCTGATTGGCCCCATTTTATTATAACAGTTATATTTTCTAGTCTACAATAAAAGTTTTAAATTATTTGATATTTCTATACTCGCTTGCTTCGTAAACACCGAGTATATCTAAATTGACGGTGTGGAAACCTAATTCTTCTAGAGATTTTTGAATTTTTGGATCTTCGATATGTCCATACATATCACAAATAAATAAATATTGTTCAAAACTATTTTGGTCTGAAAAACTCTCTAACTTACTTAAATTAACATTGTTGGTTGCAAAACCGCCTAGACATTTGTATAGGGCAGCAGGTTTATTTTTAACCTTAAATATACAACTTGTAATATAGTTTTTATTTTTAAATTCCGGATGAGATTTTTTCTTACCCATTATTAAAAATCTTGTCACATTACTTCGAGTATCCTCAATATTTTTTTTCACAATTTTTAGATCATAAATTTTTGCCGCAAGCTCAGATGCAATGGCAGCTTCACTTTTTATCTTTTTTTCACTTATATACTTTGCGCTACCAGCAGTATCAGCTGCAATTATAGGTTCAAATTTGTTAGAATTAATTAATTTTTGACATTGCGAAATAGCTTGAGAATGTGACCTTACTGACTTAACATTTGTAAGTTCATTATCTTTTAAAATCATTAAATTGTGTTTTATTTCCTGAAAATGTTCTGCGTAAATTTGTAGTTTGTATTTATTAATCAAATATTGAATATCGGCAACTCTTCCAGCTATAGAATTTTCTACTGGTATTATTGTCTTATGTTCTTCATTTTCAATACAATGCTTAAAACAATCTTCAAAAGTATTATAAGGTATGAACTTACATTCTGGATAAATTTTCTTTGCAGCTAAATGAGAATAAGCACCGGGAGATCCTTGATAAACAATTTTCATAATTTCTTGATTTTATATTCCATAATTTTTTTTATTTCCACATAATCCTCAACTGTATCAATACCAAAAGACTTATTTTTACTATGTACAACATCAATATTAATACCATTTTCAATAGCTCTTAACTGTTCAAGTCTATGTTTAATTTCATTCTTGGATTGGCTTAAATTTACAAATTTTTTTAAAATAGATGTTCTAAATTGATATATCCCAATATGACCGTAAACATTTTTTTTTGGATGTTTGCATTTTCTTAAAAATTTTTTTGCTCTTGATATTCTTTTATCTTCTATATTGTCTTCAGTAATTACTTTAACAATACTTTTATCTATAAAATCATCTTTAGTAATTTTATTTCCAAGTGTACCAATATCTGAATTTTTTGAGATTACATTATTATTTAAATTAACAATATCTTTGGGATTAATAAAAGGTTCATCTCCTTGAAGGTTAATAATATATTCACAATTGAATTTTTTACTAATTTTTTTATATGCTTCAAATATTCTATCTGTACCAGTTTTGTGTTTTTTTTTGGTTAAAATAAATTTACCTTTGATTTTTGATATCTCATTAGCAATTTCCTTATCTCCTGTGGCTACATAAACCTTGCCAACTTTAGACTCTATTGCTCTTTTATAAGCATGCTGAATTATTGATAAATTGCCTATTTTTAGCAAAGGTTTATTAGGAAGACGAGTTGCGCTCAATCTTGACGGTATTATAATGATAGTTTTAGACATAAACTTTAAATTTTGTGCGTCTATGAGACGCAAACTTTTTTTTAGTTAGCATTTTTTTCAATTAACATGTTATACGTATTTTATACACAGAATAATGGACTCGTTTGAAATAAACAAAATTATTGCTTCAATACTACTCGTAGCACTATTAATAATTGGTATTAGTAAAATTTCAAATATCATATTTAAAGTAGATAAATTAGATAGTTCTGCTTATAAAGTAGAGCTTCCTGATGATGGTGCCAAACAGATAAGTAAGGAGAACACCATGAAAACTGATGATAAAGTTGATATCTCAGCTCTTATGGCGTTAGGTGATATTGCGCATGGTGAAAAGGTTTTTAAAAAATGTTCAGCTTGTCATTCAATTGAGGCCGGTGGAGGTAATAAAATCGGACCAGCATTATATAATGTGGTAGGTAGAAAAATTGCAGCTGTGGGAGATTATAAATATTCAAAAGCATTAGTCGAATACAAAAAAAATTGGTCTTTTGAAGAGCTTAACGGTTTTTTAATAAAACCCCAAAAATGGATCAAAGGTACAAAAATGGCTTACGCTGGATTAAGAAAAGAAAAAGATAGAGCTTCAGTTATTTTATATCTAAATAAATATTCAGATAATCCATTACCTTTACCTTAATTTTCCAAAACAATATAATAATATACTTTTTTGAACGTGAACCCTATTTGAGGCTTGTTGCCAAACGCAAGATCTCTTACCTAAAAAAATTTCATCCGTAACTTCATTACCACGAGGTAAGCAATGTAAAAAAATACAATCTTTTTTTGCATAACTAAATAATTTCTTGTCAATTTTAAAGTTTTTAAATTCTTTTAATTTGTTTTTTTTATCAACTTTATCATTAAGAGATATAACCTTATCAGAAAATATTACATCAGCATTTAAAGCTGCTTTTTTAGGGTCTTCGTAAATATAAATTTTTTTCTTATTTTTTTTAACCCAATTTAAAACATCTAAACTTGGTTTAAACTTTTTAGGACAGCCTATTCGCAACTTAAATGAAAATTTTACGGAGGCTGCAATTAAACTATTTAAAACATTATTTGAATCTCCAATCCAGCAGATATCTAAATTTGAAATAGATTTTTTTTTAATTTCTTCAACTGTGAAGATATCTGATAGTACTTGGGTTGGATGAGACGATGGACTTAAACCATTAATTACTGGAATTGATAAATATTTTTTGAAATTTTCTACTTTTTCATCATCATCAGTTCTGAGCATAAATCCATCACCATAGGTAGACAAAATTTTAGCTGTATCTGCTATACTTTCTCCCCCTTGTCCAAGATGTAGTTCGTTTGATCTTAAAGTAATTGTGCCACCACCCAATTGTTTTATTGCTAAATAAAAACTTAGTCGAGTTCTTAAACTCGGTTTTTCAAACATCTGTACTAATATTTTACCTTTGAGAGGAGATCCTTTGTCGACTTCCAATGTATTTAATGACTTTCTTAAATTTTTTCTTTTTTTAGCGTCCAAGATAATTTTTCTAAGATCTTTGGTTTTGATATCTTTTAAATTTATAAAATGATTCATCTTACTTAAGATCATTACAAACTTTGGAGATGATTTTTACTGCAACGTCTATTTCTTTTTTTTTGACATTTAAAGGGGGTAATATTCGAATAACATTCTCAGCAGCACGAATAGTTAATAATCTATAGTCCATTAGTTTTTTTATAAATAAATTTGGGTTATTATGAAGTTGAATACCAATCAATAGTCCTCTTCCTCTTATTTCTTTTATAATATCTGGGTGTTTAGATTTAATTCTATTTAATTTTTCTAAAAAATATTTAGACAATTTTTTTATGTTATTTAAAAAACTTTTCTTTGAAACTATATCCATAACTGTATTGCCAACAGTCATAGCTAAAGGATTTCCTCCGAAGGTTGAGCCATGAGAGCCAGCCGTCATGCCTGATGCAACTTTTTTGTTCATTAAAACTGCTCCTATTGGAAATCCACCTCCAATTCCTTTAGCAATTGGAACAATGTCTGGTTTTACCTTGGATTTTTCAAAAGCAAAAAAATCACCAGATCTTGCTACTCCACATTGTACTTCATCAAGAATTAATAAGATTTTTTTTTTATTGCACAGTTGTCTTAATTCTCTCAAACACCAATCGGGTATTACTTTAATTCCTCCTTCTCCCATGACAGTTTCCACCATTATTGCGGCAGTATTCTTATTTATTTTTTTTTTTAAAGAATCGTGATTTCCAAATCTAAAATGGTCAAAACCTGGTATTTTAGGACCAAATCCTTCTGTCATTTTTTTTGATCCACTAGCAAAAATTGCAGCCAATGTTCTTCCATGAAATGAATTCTTTACACATAATATTCTATTTTTTTTTGGTTTTCCTATTGAATAAAAATATCTTCTCGCAACTTTAACAGCTGCCTCTGTTGCCTCCGCGCCACTATTTTGAAACATTACAAAATCTGCAAAAGTTTTTTTACATAACTTTTCAGCAAGTTTTTCACCCTCAGGAATTTGAAAAGCATTTGAAACATGCCATAGTTTTCGGGATTGATTTTTTATGGTTTTTACAAGTTTTGGATGTGAATGACCCAAAGAATTTACTGCAATACCTTGGACAAAGTCTAGATACTTTTTGTTTTCAGAAGAAAATAAGTAACTTCCCTTTCCAAATTTAAAAGAAATTTTTTTTCTATTATAGTTTTTTGCCAAATAGCTCATGTCTTTATTTTATATCCTATTTTATACAAATAATAAGCAGTCCACCACAAAAGTAAATTTAGAATTAATAAGTAAATTACCCCAAACGTTGTGGATCCATCACTTATACCAATCATCGAAAACCTCAAACCATCTATCATATGAAAAAAGGGATTATAAAAACTCATTTCTTTTAGTAATTCTGGAAGTCTATCAATTGAATAAAATGTTCCTGATAAAAAAGATAAAGGCACTATTACAAAATTAGTGACGGTGGCCATGTTGTCGTATCTATCGGCCCATAAGCCAGCTATAAAACCCAAAGATCCCATAAAAAATGAAGAAAATAATAAGTAAATTATGAAATAGTAATAATTTAAAACTGTTATATCTACAAAAAGATTAAAACAAACAATTGATACAAAGCAAATTATAAAAGCTCTTGTAACTGAGGCAAAAATGATTGCTAAGGTAACTTCTCCTGCAGACAATGGGCTTCCAATTAAATCAATTATATTTCCCATCATTTTACCTCCTAATATTGAGGATGATGAGTGGGAAAAAGATTGTTGAATTACTTGCATAGAGATTAGTCCAGGAGCTAAAAACTCAATAAAAGGTAAACCTAAAACTTCGCCTCTAACTTCTCCTAAAGCAATCGATATTACAATCAAAAATAGAATTCCTGTTAACATTGGGCCTAATATTGTTTGCCCTGACACAATTAAAAATCGTAAAGTTTCTTTTTTATATAAAGAACAAAAACCTATCCAATTTATTAATCCAAATCTTCTTTTTCCAATTTTGTATTTATTATTCAATTCAACCATAAATATAATTCTTAATAATTTAAAAAAACTGTTAGGAAATAAAATAATCTGCTTGTTAAAAAATTAAATATATTTATGCTATATATTGTATTTAATAAAAATTAAATAACAAAATATAGTTTATGAGCTGGACAGACGAAAAAGTCGCTAAATTAAAAGAACTCTGGGGCAAGGGTAATACGGCAAGTCAAATAGCAGAAATATTAGGAGGAGTTAGCAGGAATGCAGTGATTGGAAAGGCACACAGATTAAATTTATCTGGAAAAATTATTACAAAAAAAGGATCTACTAATCAGGATAATCATAAAACAAAAAACCTAAATATTAAAAAAACAAGGAGAGGAAAATTTAAATCTTTAGTAATAGAAAAAGATTTTGAACCAGAAAATCCAAAACAACTTGAGGAGCTTGATGAAAACTCATGCAAATGGCCGATAGGTCACCCAAATGAAGAAAATTTTTATTTTTGTGGAAGAACTTCTTTAAAAGACTTTTCTTATTGCAAGTTACATTTGCTTTATGCATTTCAGCCTAAAAATAAAAAAGAGGAAATTGTTGATAAAGACAGTGAAGTTCCAAAATTTATACAGAAAAAAATAAAATCAGCTTAACAATTTTCTTTTTTGCAGAGCTAAATTTTTTCTTATTAATTGTTCCATCTTCATAGAGTTTTTTTAATTTTTTTAACTATTTATAAATATAATTGTTTGAATTTAATTTTTTCTACTTTTTTTTGTTTTATTCAATTTTTTTGCTTCAACTCCTATTTTTAAACCTTGTATGGCAAGATACAAAATATAAAATAATATTAAAGCTACTAATATATATATAATCCAAGATATCATAATTGAGATTTAGTTTTTTTCTTTGAATATTCTCCAGCTTCTTTCCACATATGACAATATTTTTCGACTTCATCATCAAATTTTAAATTGAAATTTTTACCAATATTAAAGTTTGTTTTATATTTTCCTGATGGAATATTATCATAGAAAAGTAATTTAATTTGATCTCTTGTAATTAATGGTTTAGGCAAGAATTGAAAGAATGTTGCCATGATATTAGCTATAAATATTGGCATTGGGATAAAAAATCTTTTTTTATTAATTAATATTAATAATTTTTGAATAATCTCTTTAAAGGTCATCTCCTCAGGGCCAACACATTCAATAGTTTTTTCACTAGTATCATTTTCTATTAAGTCTAAAATCAAATTGCATATTTCAGTACAATGTAAGGGCATAAATTTTGTTTTTCCTCCATAGTATAGAGGGAAAATCGGTAACAAATTTAATAATCCCATTAACATTGTTGTAAAATTATCATCAACCGAATAAACAATAGATGGTTTTAATATAATTGTTTCTCGGAAGTTATTACGTACTGCATTTTCACCTTTAATTTTACTTACCGCATAATTCGAGTCTTTTGCATTTTCTATACCTAGGGCTGAAAGATGAATAAATTTGCTTACTTTATATTTTTCACAAAGAGCTGAAATTATACTTGGAAATTTTTCATGAATATTTAGAAAATTGCTTGAACTTTTCTCAAATAATATTCCAATCAAGTTAATACAAACATCCGACTTCTTTATTAATTCTTCAAGCTTTGGAATATCGAATATGTTTGCTTCAACAATATCTAAATATCCGGGGTTTGCTTGAGTTTTTAATATATAACCTTTTTGGTGCAAGTTTCTTGTGACAGCGGTCACTTTTAAATTATTTTTGGTCAGTCTTCTTATTAAGTTTCGACCAATTTGACCGCTTGCGCCAAAAATTAGACAATTTTTTGGTTTCATATATATATTATGTATTAATAATTTTATGGATATCAAACTTCACAAAAAAGATTTACCAAAAGATTTAGAATTTAGCAATAAGATTGCAATAGACTGTGAGTTTATGGGTTTAAATTTTTTAAGAGACAAATTATGTTTAGTTCAAATTTCCTCAGGTAATTCAGACGCTCATATTATTCAATTAGATAGAGCTAAATATGATGCACCTAATCTAAAAAAACTTTTGTCAAACGACTCCATAACAAAGATATTTCATTATGCACGTGCGGACTTAGTATTTATAAAAAAATATTTAAAAATTGATGTTAATAATATTGAAGATACAAAATTACAGTCTAAATTAATCAGAAAATATACTGACAAACATGGTTTGAAAGATTTAGTTAAAGAATTTATTGGAGTAGACATAAGTAAACAATATCAAACATCAGATTTTGGGGGCGAATTGTCTTCTGCACAAATTAAATATTGTGCAAATGATGTTTTGTATTTGCACAAAATAAATGATGCATTAAATAAAATGTTGATAAGAGAAAATAGAATTAATCTTTATAAAGATTGTTTAAAGTATTTGAATACAAGGGTAAATTTAGATTTAGAATGTTTCCCTGATGATATTTGGTCACACTAATGTATAAAAATAAATTTAAAAAAATAGCCCAGGATGTAATCTTATCTGAAATAAAATCTTTAAATAAATTGAGAACATCTATCGATAAAAACTTCAGTAAAGTAATTGAAGCTATTCTCAATTGTAAAAAAGGTAAGGTGATATTATCTGGAGTTGGTAAATCGGGTATTATAGCAAAAAAAATATCTTCTACACTCTCCTCGGTTGGTACACCTTCCTTCTTTGTTGATGCAAGTTCGTGCTCTCATGGCGACTTAGGTCAAATAAGTTCAAACGATGTGCTAATTTTAATTAGTAACAGCGGTGAGTCTGCGGAATTAAAAAATATCATACAACATGCTAATAGAAATAAAAATATTACTTTAATAGGAATAGTCTCAAAAAAAAATTCATTACTTTACAAAAATTCAGATATAAAATTTTTGTTACCAGAAGCTAAAGAAGCTGGACCTGGTAATATAGTTCCTACATCATCAACTATAATGCAGCTTGCCATAGGAGATGCGATAGCTATATCAACAATGAAACACAAAAATTTTGGTGAAAAAGATTTCAAAAAGTTTCATCCCTCTGGGAGCATTGGTGCTAAACTTAAAACCGTTGAAGATCTAATGTTAAAAGGTAAAAAGATTCCATTTATTAATGAAAATATCAAAATGAAAGCAGCATTAAAATTCATAACAAAAAAAAAACTTGGAGTGTTAATTGTTCAAAATAATTCTAAATTAACTAAAGGTATTATAACAGATGGACAAATCAGAAGAATAAATCAAAAAAAAGGAAATTTAAGTAATCTTAAAGTAAAGGATGTTATGACAAAAAATCCTATATCAGTAGATAAAGAAGTATTAGCAGCTAGGGCTTTGTCGTTAATGAATTTAAAAAGAATAACTTCACTTTGTGTGCACAAAGATAAAAAAAAATATAAAACAATCGGAGTAGTTCATATTCACAACATTCTCGAAAGTAACATTCAATAAGATGGGTAAAAAAATATTTATTCAAATTTTTATTATTTTCTTAATATTTTTTATTATATCAATTGTTTATATGTATTACTTTAAAGGCTCAAATCTAAAACCCAATATAGAAGGTGCCAAAAATGAAGAAATTAACCTCACTAAAGAATCTGAAGATTTGATTACTGAAATGTTTTATTTTTCAGAAGACAATAAAGGCAATAGATATGAAATTAAATCAAAATATGGAGTTATTAATCCTGATAAATCAAATCTGATAATTATGGACAAAGTAACTGCTGAAATTTTTTTATTGAATGGGGAAAAAATATTTATCAGCTCTAATAAAGCTGAGTATAATGACAACAATAATGATACAACTTTTAGCGGTTCAGTAAGAATGTTTTATAAGGATCATAAAATAAGCTCTGAAAAAATGGATTTATCTTTTGAGAACCAAACTGCAATTTTATATAATAAGGTAAATTATAGAAGTAGTATATCAGATTTAAGTGCTGATAAATTTTTTTTGGATTTTTTAAATAAAAAATCTAAAATTCAAATGATTGATGAAAATAAAAATGTTTTAGTTAGGAGTACGATAAATAATGGCAATAATTAAAAAATTCCGAATTAAAAGTTTTAAACAAAAAAAGACTATACTAAAATTGCAAAATATAAGTTTATCTTTCCAAAAAAGACAAATACTAGAAAATATTAGTTTCGAAATTAATCAGGGAGAAATTTTTGGAATGTTAGGACCAAATGGTGTTGGAAAATCGACAATTTTTAACTTAATAACAGGTTTAGTAAAACCTGATAATGGAGAAATTATTATAAAGGATGAGAAGGTAAATGATTATCCAATTTTTTTAAGGACAGCAAGATTTAATATTGGGTATGTACCACAATACGGTGGCTATTTTTATGATATGACATTATTTGAGAACTTAAAAGCTGTAGCTGAAATTTTGTTGAACGATCCAAGAAAAAGAGCAGAGAAAATTAATTACTTGATATCTAAATTTGACTTAAGTCAAATTAGAGATATTAAAGCAAAATTTTTATCTGGTGGTCAAAAAAAAAAGTTAGTTATTGCAATGGCCTTGTTGGGAGACCCAGAATTACTTTTGCTTGATGAATGCTTTGCAGCTTTAGACGTGATGACAATCAAAATGTTACAGCAGATTATCGTAAATCTGCAATTTGAAAACAATATTACTATATGTATTTGCGATCATCAGGCTAGAGACTTATTAACTTGTGTTGATGTAGCAATGGTACTTTCAGAGGGCAAAGTTATCGCAAAAGGTACACCGTCTGAACTCATAAAAAATCAAAGTGCTAAAACAGCTTATTTTGGTGACTCTTTTAAGTTTAATTAGATTTAATGGTAAAAATAGTCATTCAGAAAAAAATCGGAGATTTTGACAAAACCATAAGTGTTGATGGAGATAAGAGTATATCTATTAGGGCGTTGTTAATTGGCTCGCAGTCTTATGGAATTTGTAAAATAAAAAATTTATCTAAATCAGGAGATATTTTAAGTACAATTAATGGACTTAAAAAACTAGGTATAAAAATTTTTTTTAAAAATAATATATGTTTTCTTAAGGGTAACGGATTAAATGGTTTTGATTATAAAAAAAATATTGTCATAGATGCTGGAAATTCAGGGACCTTTGCAAGACTTTTGCTTGGATTATTGATCCGGTCGCCTCATACAATAAAAATTAAAGGTGATAAAAGCTTATCGAGAAGAGATTTTCAAAGAATTATTAATCCATTAAAAAAATTTGGTGCAAAATTTGTTTCAAATAATAAAAAAAATCTTCCTTTAAAAATATTAGGCTCAGATTATTTAAAACCAATTAATTATTTAGAAGAAAGAGGCTCAGCACAATGCAAAAGTTCTGTAATTTTTGCTGCTCTAAATACACCTGGAAAAACTATTATAAATGCAAAAAAATCAAGAAATCATACTGAGTTGTTCTTAAAATTTTTAAATTTCCCAATAAGAATAATCAATAAAAAAAAATATGATAAAATTGAAATTTCTGGTGAGAATTATTTTAAATCTTTTAATTACGATATACCAGGCGATTTGAGTTCAAGTGCTTTTTTTATAGTTCTTACATTGCTTTTAAAAAATTCTAAACTCAAAATAAAAAAAGTTAATGTAAATTCATCCAGGATAGGTTTTATTAAAATAATAAATAAAATGGGAGCAAATGTGAAATTTATCAATAAAAGAAAAGTCTGTGGCGAACAACTTGCGGATATTTGCGTTTCTAGCCAAAAAAAGTTTAAACCAATAAATTGTCCGACTGAGCTAAATAGCAATGCCATTGATGAATTCTTAATAATTTTTTTGTTAGCATCTAGAGCCTCAGGTGTATCTACTTTTAGAAATCTTGAAGAACTTAATAAAAAAGAAAGTCCAAGATTAAAATTGGCATCAGTAATTCTTAAAAAGATGGGTATAAAAGTTAAAGCGAATAATTCTTCAATTAAAATATTTGGAAATCCAAATTTAAAACTAAATAAGAAGATACTGATAAATAATTATCATAAAGATCATAGAGTTTTCATGACCTCTGTGGTTGCTGCATTGTGTCTTGGTGGAAAATGGACCATTGATGATGTAGAGTCGCATATGAGTTCTTTCCCCTCGTTTTTAAGTATTTTGAGAAAAATAGGTTACAAATTTTAGATTATTACAAAATATTAAAAAATTACCCCCTAAAATTGTTGGATTCTTTGGTTATTTGAATTTTTTTTGTTTCTTGATTAATTTAATAATTTTCTCTAAAAGCACTTTTTTTAAATAATTAATGGAAATATATAAAGAAACAAATACTGAAGCTTCAAAAGAATTTGAAAAACTTCTCGATAATCAAATTTCAAAAACAAAAAATTTAATTGAGGGCAAAATTATAGAGGGAACGGTCACTAAGGTAGGTGAAAAATACGTGTTTTTGTTTATTGAAGGGCTTAAATCTGAACCATTAGTAGATATAAATGAATTAAAAACTCTAGGTCAAGAAAGTAAAATAAATATTGGTGAAAAAATTCAGGTATTATTAGAAAGAATAGAAGACAAGAATGGTGAAGTTGTTGTTTCCGCCAGCAAAGCTCAGAAAATAAAAGGTTGGGACATACTTGTTAAAGCCTTTGAAAATAACGAGCCTATAATGGGTAAGATAACAAGTAAGTGTAAAGGTGGAGTGATTGTTGAACACATTGACACGGGTTCACTCATGTTTTGCCCAGGTTCACAAATATCCGATATACCAATTAAAGACATATCACACTTAATAAATGAGCCACAGAAATTTGCGCTAATTAAAATGGATAAACTTAGAGGAAACGCATGTGTGTCCAGAAGACAAATAATATCATCAGGTAAAAAAGAAGATAAAGCCAAAATTATTGAAAAATATAAAGAGGGCCAAATTATTAAAAATGCAGTAGTAAAGGGTTATAGCTCATTTGGATGTTTTTTTAATGTTAATAACGAGCTAGATTGCTTAGTTCACTTACAAGAAATTAGTTATTCAAGAGTCAATCACCCAGAGGAAGTATTTAATATAGGTGATAAACATGATTTATTAATTATATCAGTTGATAAAGAAAAATTGCAGATTGGATGTAGTATAAAGCAGCTATCTCCAGATCCTTTTGAAAAAATTTCAAACTATGAGATAAACAAAACATACGAAGTTAAAGTCATTAAGATAATGGATTTTGGGGTGTTTGCTGAATTGGAGCCTGGATTAACAACTTTATTACATTCAAGTGAAATAAGTTGGTCAAGAAAAAATGCTTCACCCAAAAAATTTTTTAAGGTTGGGGATAAAATAAATTGTGTCATAACGGAAATAGATAAAGATAAGAGAAGAATAGCTATATCTTACAGATTGACAAAGGAGAATCCTTTCGATCAAATACAAAAAAATAATCCAGTTGGTTCATTGGTTAATGGGTCTATAAGCAGTATGAATGAATATGCAATTTATTTGAAATTAGACGATTATGAGATTGATGCATTTCTACATTTTAATGATCTAAGTTATACTGGTGTACCAGAAGAAATAGCTAAAGATTATAAGTTGAAAGATAAGATGAAAGTTAAAGTGCTTGAGATAAAAAAAGATACTCAAAAAGTTCGTGTTGGATTAAAACAGACACAAAAAGATCCTTTTGATTATTTTAATGATAAAAAGATTAATGACACGATAACTGTTAAAGTGCTATCATCAGATAATAAAGGATTGATGGTTCAGCCAGAGGGCTGTAATATCAATTTACCTATAAAAAAATCTCAGATCGCAGTCTCGTCCACTGATGCAAGACCATCAAGGTTTGTGGGTGGTGAAAGAATAGATGCTGCAATTTCTGAGTTAAATATTGAAAAAAGAAAAGTTTCTCTAAGTATCAAACTTTTAGAGGAGTTACAAAACAAAGAGGCCGTATCAAAATTTAGTTCACCATTATCAGGAAAAAACTTACCTTTTTCATCTTTGTCTGATAAACTGACAAATAAAAAAACTAAAAAATAGTATTTACAAAACAAATTGTCAGTATCAAAATCAGATTTAATAAAACATCTCAAGCTTATTTACCCAAATTTATTAAAGAAAGATTTGATAAAAATGTTTGATATATTTCTCAAAGAGATAAAAATAGCTTTAAAAAACGGGGAAAGAGTTGAATTAAGAGGATGGGGTATTTTTTATCAAAAAACTCAAAAAAATAGGAAATCAAGAAATCCCAAAACAGGAGAAAGTGTTTACACTCCTGAAAAAAAAAATATAAATTTTAAGATGAGTAAAGAGCTATTTAAACTGATGAATGAAAAATAAAATTTTTATCGCAATTGATACAAAAAGCGTTACTAGGGCAAGATCAATAATAGCTCAAAGTAAATTAAATAATTTTAAAATAGGTTACAAATTTGGTTTAGAATTTGTTAACTCTAAATATGGAAGAAAATTTATATCAAAAATTCGAGATGAAATAATTTTTATTGATCTGAAGCTTCATGATATACCTAATACAATGTCTTCCGCTATAATATCTCTAAAAGATTTAAAAATAAATTATCTTACTGTTCATATATCCTCGGGTTTAAAAGCTTTAAAAGAGGTTAAAAAAGTTTCTGGAAAAATTAAAATAGTTGGAGTAACTACCCTAACATCTTTAAATAATAAAGATTTAAAAAGTTTAGGTTATAAAAAACCACTTAGGGAAATGGTAAAATTACAATCCAAGTTAGCTCAAAAAGCTAATCTTGATGGTATTGTTTGTAGCCCTCAAGAGGTAAAACTTGTAAAAAAATTTTTTAGTAGGGAAATAATAACACCAGGAATAAGAATAAGTTCAAAAGTAGATGATCAAAAAAGAGTTATGACACCTAAAGCAGCATTTAAACAAGGTAGTGACTGGCTTGTCATAGGAAGGGATTTAACAAAAGGGAATATTAAAAAAAATTTTAATAAGTTGAGCAATCATTTAAATCAATGACACTTGAATGTAAAATATGTGGTGTTACTGATGCAGAAATTTTGAACTTTATTATAAATCACAGATTTCCACCTCAATATGTTGGTTTTATTGCAAACTATACTCGGTCTAAACGTTTTGTTAAATTAGATAAGCTTAAAAACTTAATAGATGTTGATAAAAAAAAATCTAAATTTGTTGCCGTGCTGGTCAAGCCATCAAAAGATGTATTGGAAAAAATAAAATATTTAAACTTTGATTACTATCAAGTTTATGATTGTTCTCCAGACGAGATAAGATATATAAAAGAAAAATATAGAAAAAAAATTATATCTGCTATTACTATAGAAAATAGTCGAGATTTAAATAATTATAAGAATTTCTTACCCTTTTCTGAAATAATTTTATTTGACTCAAAGGGTTATGAAAAATCTGTGAGTTTTGACCATAATTTATTAAAACATTTGCCCTCTAATTTTAAAAAAATGATTGCTGGAAATATTAAAATTAACGATATTTTAAATTTTAAAAATAAAGAATATATTATTGATGTAAGTGGAGGATTAGAGAATATTTATGGAAAAAAAAGTAAAAGTAAAATTGATAAATTTTTAAATCAAATTAACAAGACATGAAATTAAAAAAAAAATTATCTGTTCTAGATCAACATGATAAGTTTGGATTTTGGGGAGGCAAATTCGGTGGAAATTTTGTTCCTGAAACCTTAAAAAAACCAATTAATGACTTAGAAATATTATTTAATAAACTTAAAAATGACAAAAAATTCTTAAGCGAAAGGGATAAATATTTTAGAAATTGGGTTGGAGCACCAACAAGATTTATAAAACTGAATAATTTAACCAAACACGTAGGTGGTGCTGAAATATGGTCAAAAGTAGTATCTGATGCTAATGGAGGGGCTCACAAAATTTATAACGCAACAGTGCATTGCCTATTAGCAAAAAAATCAGGTAAAAAAATTATTTGTGGGGATACAGGAGCTGGTTATGCTGGAAAAATGTTAAGTATGGCGGCAAAAAAGTTTGGTTTAAAGTGTAAAATTTTCATGGGTGCAAAAGACATAAAAAGACAACAACCAAATGTAAAAGCAATAAAAGGTAATGGAGCAGAAATTATTCCTGTTTATTCAGGTAGTCAAACTTTAGTAGATGCTGTTTCCGAGTGTATGAGGTTTTGGGTTGCTAATTGTGATACTACGGCGATGTGTGTAGGATCTACGGTTGGTCCAAATATATTTGTAAAAATTTGTGGATGGTCAACTAGTCAAATCTCTAGAGAATTAAAAAGTCAAATTTTAGAAGAATTTGGAGCAATACCAAATAGATTAAAACTTTATAATTGTGTTGGAGGAGGAAGCTCGAGTTTTGGTTTTTGGAATGAATTTATGGATTATGATAAAAAACAAGTTGAATTTATAGGTGTTGAGGCAGGTGGACCATCTAAAAGTAAAAAACATGCTGCCCCACTAACTTATGGATCAAAAATTGGTATTTTACATGGTGCAGCTCAATATGTTAATCAAAATAAGGAAGGTCAAATCGAGGAAACAGAATCAATTTCTGCTGGTTTAGATTATCCTGGGGTCTCACCTTTGCATTGTTTTTTAAAAGATACTAAACGCGCAAGATACACCGCAGTAAGTGATGAAGATGCTCTCAAAGCCTTCAAAATTGTATCAAAATATGAAAGTATAAGACCTTCGCTCGAACCAAGTCATGCTTTTTCAGTTGCAATTTCTGAGTCAAAAAAATTTTCTAAGAATACTATTGTTATTGTTAATAGTTGTGGTGATGCATACAAAGACCGAAAAATTTTAAAAAAAAAATTAGGTATATCGTTATGATTAATTTAATTTCACAAGCATTTATTTTTGCAAAAAAAGAAAATAGACCAGCTTTATTAACATATACTGTTGCTGGAGATAATACTAAAAAAAATTCTTTAGAAATCCTAAAATCCATATCTAAACATGCTGACATTTGTGAGCTTGGATTTCCTCATAACACACCCATTGCAGACGGAGGACAAATTCAAACAAGTTCTTATAGAGCTATAAAAAATGGTACTAAATTTAGAGATGTGTTCAAAATTGTAAAAAGTTTTAAAAAAAGTAAGTTTTCAAAACCTATAATTCTAATGGGTTATTTTAATATGATTTTACAATACGGGGAGGCCAAATTTTTAAGAGATTGTAAAAAAAATAAAGTTGACGGTTTAATAGTTGTAGACTTGCCTTGGCCGGAAAACAGAAAATTTGCAAGAAAATGTAAGAAAAATTCTATCTCTTTTGTGCAGCTAATATCGCCCACTACCTCAAAAAATAGGTTAAAATCAATTATAAGAGATTCTCATGAAATGATTTATTATATTTCTATGTTATCTACAACCGGTGGAAAGCTTAAAGTTTCACCTTTTAAAATAATTTCAAATTATAAAAAAATAAAAAAAATCAACCCCTCTAAGAATTGTGTAATAGGTTTTGGTATCACAGAAAGAAACATAAAAGACTTAAAAGCTGCGGATGGACTAGTTGTTGGAAGTGCTATTTGTAAGGAAATAACTAATAGCTTAAAAAAAAGACAAAATCCTGTCACAAATGTTAGTAATATGGTAGAAAACTTGAAAAACAAAATTTTATGAATTGGCTTAAAAAAACTTTAGATTTTGGTCAAAAAATTAAAAAATTTCTAAAAAAAAGACCTTCACTTAAAGATATGGAAGAAAGTGATTGGACTTCTTGTTGCAAAGGTCCAATTTTAAAAAAAGATTTAGAAGAAAATTTATGGGTGTGCCCAGGTCCGTGTCATAAACATTTTAGGATTAGTCCTAAACAAAGATTTGATTTATTGTTTGGTAGTGAAGGTTATGAAGTCTTAAGAACACCCATGCCACCGGATGATCCCTTAAATTTCACCGACACCAAGTCATATAAAGACAGATTAAAAAGTGCTAGAAAAAAAACTGGTTTAAGTTGCAGTATGGTAGTAGCGGATGGATCAATAAATAATATAAGATTAACAGCTATTGCATCTGATTTTAATTACATGGGGGCTAGTATTGGTGCTGCGGAAGGTGAGGCCTTTTTATTTGCTGCACAGCATTCAATAGAAAATAATCAACCATTGTTGGTAGTTGCAACAGGTGGTGGAATGAAAATGCAAGAATCAATTATTTCGTTAAACCAAATGACAAGAACAACTCTTGCTATCAATGAGTTAAAGGCTAAAAAAATTCCTTATATTGTTTTATTTGCTGATCCTGTTGCTGGTGGAATTACAGCTTCATATGCAATGCTTGGTGATATTCAAATTGCTGAGCCAGGCGCTTTGATAGCTTTTGCTGGAAGACGTGTAATTGAGGGAACTGTTAAAGAGGAGTTACCAGAAAATTTTCAAAAATCAGAGCACGTTCAAGCCTGTGGTTTTGTTGACACAATAATCCAAAGGAAAGATCTACCAGAAAAAATTGGTATATTGTTATCTATCTTGCTAAAGAAGCAATCTGAGGTAAAAATAGATCATGCTGACAAAACTTCAGAAGATAATATCGAAAATAGAGAAGCGTCATAGTAAGAAGATTGATCTCTCTCTAGATAGAACCTTTAATTTATTAAATAAATTAGGTAATCCACAAAACAAAATAAAAAATGTTGTAACAGTAGTTGGGACGAATGCAAAAGCTTCTATGGCTACAGCTCTAAGCACTATTTTAAAAGAGTCTAGTTATAAATATAATATATACACCTCTCCTCATTTACAATCATATACAGAAAGATTTGTTTTTAATAACAATGAAATAAGTGAAAACGATCTTGCTATTCTATTGGAAGATGTTGATAGAATATTAGGAGACGATAATGCGACAGTTTTCGAAATATTAACAAGTGCCTTTATAAAATATGCTGAAAATTTTAAAGATAATGTAAATATTATAGAGGCTGGTCTATTTCATAGATTTGACAGCACAAATGTATTTAAACAAAATTTGCTCACACTTTTAGGGGTAATTCACTTAGATCATTTAAATTGGTTGGATAATAAAACAATAGAAGGTGTAATTTATGAAAAAACTAGTTCATTACCGATATCCAATATATTTGTCAACAATCAAATGAATTCAGAGATAAAAACAAAAATTAAACAATCTTTAATAAAAAATAAATCTAAAAAATATTTTTTTGGTGATGACTTTAACGTAGCAAAATCTGAAAACAGTTTTATTCATTATCAAGATGAATTAGGAGAAATAATGCTACCTCAGCCTAATTTAATTGGTGATCACCAAATTTACAATATCAGCACTTCAATTGCAGCTGCTAGAAAAATATTCAATATATCTGATGCTAATATCAAAAATAGTATGAAAAAAATGAGATTAAAAGGACGTTTAGAAGAAATAAAATCAGGTAAATTAAAAAATTTAATAGGTGAAAATAGGCTAATAATAGATGGGGGACATAATATTAATTCAGCAATTTCAATTTCTAATTGGGTTAAACAACAAAACGAAAAAGTACATCTTATTTGTGGTATGATGAATGACAAACCTCATAAAGAGTTTGTTAATCAATTTGAGAATTATGTAAATTCAATAACTCTTATAGATATACCTAATCAAAAGGGTTCCATCTCAAAAGAAGAATTTAAAAAGAAACTTGGTAACAAAAATATTCATACTGCAGAAAGCATTGAGGAGTCTTTGCTAATGAATAACAAAGATGATAATTGTATTTTTTTATGCGCAGGAAGTCTTTATTTGGCTGGTGAAGTTTTAAATCTTAATTAAATATTTTCTTTAATCCAGGACACAATATTAGATTTTGTGGTTGCTCCAACTTTAGTTGCTTTAAGCTCACCACCTGAGAATAGTAACATGGTAGGAATTCCTCTTACTCCATACTTAGTAGGGGTATTAGGTTCATTATCAATATTGTGCTTAGCAATTACTACTTCTGACATTTCGTTTGAAATTTCCTCTAGTATAGGTCCGATCTGTTTACATGGTCCACACCACTCAGCCCAAAAATCAACAACTACTGGTTTTCCGGCCTTGATAACTTCTGACTCAAAATTTTCATCTGTGACATTAACTGTTGCCATATATTTCTTATATAAAATTTATTTTTATATTCAAGTTCTTAAATAATTTAAATAGTTTTATCCACATCAAATATTTTTGTATTTTTTTTCAATTGACATTACGTAATTATTTAATTGATCAAGAAACTTTAAATTTGGCTCACTGCCTTCATTAGTAAATTTATCTCTAAGATTGTCGCATTCATGATAAAATTCTTTACAAGTCCACCATTTTTCTTTTTTTTCACTTAAAATTCTTTTAGCAATTTCCATCCTGATTTTCTTCAACATAGATTCTGGTAAAACATGAGGAGCTTCTTGAAATATTATCTTTTTTCCAAATCCTACCATTCTTTGATCTTCGAATTTATCTAGTAATCTTAACTTATCATTCCATGGTGCTTCATGCCATTTTTGAAATAAATTAGTATCTTTATTAGGCGTAAATTTTACATAAATACTTTCCTCTGGCTCTATATCTTCTTGAGATTTTGATTGCTCTTTTTCTTCAGCAATTTCTCTTAATGCAGTTAAGATATTTTTAGAAAATTTTTCATTAGTATTTACAAGTTCTGCTCTTTTATTAATTAAAGAGGCATCCATAGCGCTATAAGGCTCAACTTTCATACCATACTCTTTACCTATTATTATTGGTGCTTTATTTGACCTAATAGTTCTTAAAAATTTTGGCGTTTTTTTCATCTCAGATTTTAGTTCATTGATAGACATTTTTAGGAGAGGTTCTACATCAACTCTTAGATCGACAGCCTGTCCCCATTGATATATTGGATGAATACAAAATTTTGGATGAAGAGGAGCACAAAGATAAAGTCTTGATTTTCCATAAAAATATTCATTAAGAGTAACTATCTTTTCTTTTTTTATTATTGTCTCTGTATCAAGCTTATTTGAAGTCTTTAAAAAATTGCTCCATGTATCTTGTTGTTTATTCTTTATTAGACCTAAAACTTTGTGGGTTAGTTCTGCATCGAATAATGCACTATGAGCTCCTTTAGTCTCAAAACCGTTCATCCTAGCTAAAGACTCTAGCTTCATTACAGCATTACCTTTTTCGTTAGTTTCAGTTTTTAATATCTTATTATCTAAAGCAAAAGCACCGCGAGCAATGTTTAGCCCATCATGTCTTTTGTTAGGAGATGAATTTGTGATGTATGGATATCTTAATCCTTTAAAAAACTCTTTTCTTATCATTTCATCATCAAAACCTATATTAGACCAACCTAAGAATATAGCTGGGCTCCACTTTTTAAAAATCATCTCAACTTGAGATAACATTTGATAATGACTTAGATTTGCTTTTGTTAGCATGTTAACATCAGTTTTGTTAACAAGAAGAGCCATACATTGAGGAATTTCTCCTTCTGGAAGTCTACATCTTAAATTAAATCTTTCTTTTTCTACTAAGTTTTGATCTACTAAAATTCCACCTATTTCAATAATACTTCCAAAGTCTGTACTAGAGCTTGAGGATTCTATATCCCAAATTACTATGTTCATAAATTATTAATTAATGCTAGTTGAAAAGTATGAGGGCTCGCATCTAAACAAGTAGCAAGTAAGTTTGTAGTATATTAATTTTGAATAAAGTCAAATAATTATTTATTAATTAAGTGATAAAATTTTTCAACTCTCTCAAGAAATTTATTTTGAAAATTTATTAGTTCATTACCTTCAATTTTAAAATCCTGAAACAATCTATCTACAGTACATAGTAAAATTACGCCTTGGGTAATATTTGAATTATAAACAGTATTGTGAGCCAAAGAATAAGCTCCAATTTGTAAAAAGTAATCTTCTATATATTCCACTTTTTTTGGTTTATTACTTTGTTTAAAATCTAAAATTGATTCTTTGCCTTCATAAACTCCTATACAATCTGCAGTGCCTGCATATTTGCCAGGATAATATATTGTAGCTTCGGACCCCCATATCTCTAACAATTTATTTTTCAAACCATTATCAATAATTTCTTCTGCCATTTTTTTTGACTTATTGTTGTCTTCTAATAGTTCTTGATTTAGTTTTCCGTATAAAAACTGTTCTATATAATAATGCATAGAACTTCCTCTTGCTGAGGCTTCTTTCTTAATTCTTTCTGCTTCAACAGTCCCTACTCTTTGTTTCCAAGCAAGAATTGCAGCTTTGTCCTCTTCGCTTTTAGTTGCTGACAAAATTGTTGTTACAGAGGGTAAACTTGATCCATCTAGAGAATAATGTCTTGAACCATTTATCAAAGATCTTGTTGATTTTGGATAAGAAAATTTGGTGTTCCACTTCATCAAGTCATTTATAGAGCTATTTAAAATAATTTAAATTAGTTTTTAGCTTGTTTTGAAGTTGGTATATTTAATTTTTCAACATTCTCATTTTTTGACGCTATTTCAACTTGTTCGGGATCTTTGATATTTCCTAAGGTATTCATTATAGATCTTGCATCTCTTCCAAAACTATCAGTGGCTTGCATAGCTTGTTCTAGTTTTTTTCTAAGTTCTTTTATCCCATCAAAATGTTTTTCAAATCTTGAGCTTATATTTCTTAAATCACTATAAATTTGTGTAGCATGTTGCTGAACTTTTAGTGTTTGAAATCCTAAATGATAGGATTGTAATAAAGCAGATAAAGTGTTAGGGCCGGAAATTGTAACTTTATATTTGGTTCTTAACTCCTGTAAAAGTAGCTCTTTAGTTTTAGGGTCTCTATAGCTAGAGAGTTCTGAAAATAATCCTTCAGTTGGAACATAAACAATTGCAAAATCTGTACTTTTCGGCGGTGCTATATATTTTGCGTTAACAGTTTTAGCCTTTAACCTAAAAGCTGATGCTAAATCTTTCCTGGCCTCTGCTTGTGCATCTTTGTCATTAGCATTATATGCATCATCAATTGCTTTATATTTTTCAACAGGCCAGTGACTATCAATTGGCAACATCACATCTTGAAGTTTAATTGCAAACTCTACTGTTTCTGATGTGTCCTCTTTCATTTTAGCATTTGCGATATATTGAGATGATGGTAACAAATCTTTTAGGAGTGCACCTAATCCAAATTCTGCAAGAGTTCCATATGATTTTACACCACTCAAAATTCTACTAAAATTATCTTGGCTTTTGTTTAACTCGCTTACTTGTTGATTAAAAACTGATACTTTTTCATCAACTTTTGTAAGGGCACCTGTCATATCTTTTGCTATTTCTTTGCTCATCGACCCAAAAGATTGGCTAAATGTATTTTTTAATGAACTTAATTCGTCTTTAAAAATTTGTTCGTTGTTAACTGGCTCAGGTTGTTTACGCTTAATTAGAAAAACAATTGCTAAGAAATTACCAAGAAGCAAAATAATAATTAAAATTGTAAGTAACGATTCCATTCCCACACTATACATTTTTATTAAGTTTATTTATAATATTAAAAATACCTCTCTTTTTTTGGCTTTTTTGAGAAATCATTAAACACGCTTGAGATTTAAGAATTACTCCGTCTTTTAATACTCTTAAATTATTAGCTCTTAAAGTTTCCCCTGTTGAAGTGATATCTGTTATAATTTCTGACGAACCAGTAAATGGATATATTTCTGTTGCACCAAGACTTTTTACAATTTTAAATTGTGTAACACCTCTTTCAAACATAAAATTTGTTGTTAAGTTTGGATACTTTGTTGCCACTCTTAATCTAGTTTTTTTTTTCTCTTTAAAATCAAATGCAATTTCCTCCAAATCAGCTATTGTTTGAACATCAATCCAATCATCAGGAATTGCGATTACTAAATTAGCTTTACCGAAAGTATATTTTTTTTTCACTATTATTTTTTTTTGCACATTAATTACACTTTCTTTTAATAAATCAAAACCTGAAAAACCAATATCCAAAGTTCCGTCTCCTAATCTTTCAACGATTTCTCTAGCGTGTAAATAAGTAATATTTAAATTTTTATATCCTTTAACAGACCCTAATAGATCTCTCTCTCCTCTTTCAGATTTAAGTTGTAAATTATTTTTTGAAAAAATTTTTAATATATCTTTTCTTAATCTGCCTTTGCTGGGAATTCCAATATTAATCATTTAAATTTATAGCTGCTCCAACTGCTGGTATTTTTTTATTTGATCCAAGATCGCCAATAAGATTATCGTATCTTCCACCATTAATAATGTTAATTTTATTCGATTTAATTTTAACATCAATTTTGAAAACTAGGCCTGTGTAATATTCTAATTGCCTTCCAAAAGATGCTGAATATTTTATATTTAATCTTGAAAATTTATTTTTAGAGATCGGAAAATAATTTTTTTCTACTCTTAGATTAATTTTATGTTTTTTAAAAAAAAAGTTTAATTTGTTAAATGCTTCGCTGATTGGACAATCAATTTTAAGAAATTCTTTTATTATTTTTGCAACATTTTTTCCTTTTTGAGGTTTTCTAGGATCATTTATCTTATTATTAAATCTGTTTAGAATCTCATCAAGTGATCTACCAGCAATAATTTTTGATTGTTTTTGTTTAAGCATTGCTTCATATTTTTTTTTATCTATTTCTACAATAGTCGGATCTACATCAGAATTAGTCTCCAATCTTTTTAACAAATCATTAAAATATTTTTCTCTCCAAAAATGTCTTTGAAGTCTCAATCTCCATCTTTTAGGGATATCCAATTTAGTCAATAGGAGTTTAAATATTTCTATGTTTCCAATAGTCAAAACGCCAGATGAAAATTTTACTTTCGATAATGATTTAACAGCTGTATTAATAATTTTTTTATCGTCATCTTTTTCCTTGTTTGAGCCAATTATTTCAAAACCAATTTGATTTCTTATTATACTATTTGATATCTTTTGAGTTTTTCTAAAAGCTTGTCCACTGTAAAATACTTTTTTAGATGTTTTATTTTTCTCATTTAAATACTTTAGACATGATGCAATTGTTAAGTCTGGTCTAAGACAAATTTCATTACCCTTCTGATCATTAAAAGAAAAAATAAAACGTCTAAATGACTCACCAGATCTTTCAACAATATGTTTCGTTTCTATTACAGTATCTAAATTAATATACCTAAAGCCCTCTGATTTTATTAACTTTAATATATTTTCAGATAATTTTTTTGATTTCATTAACAATGTTCTCATCTTTAATATTAGTTTCCTTCCCAGTTCTAAGATCTTTTATTTTAACTTCTGATTTTTTTATTTCTTCTTCGCCGGCAAAAATTACACAAGGACAGCCAATTTTATTAGCATACTCCATTTGTTTTTTTATTTTTCCCTCACCAGGGTAAATCTCTGAACTAATATTTTCCGATCTAAGTTTCTTTAGTATTTCTATATATTTTTTCATATTGTTTTGATCAAAGACACTAATCATTACAGGGCGCGTAACTTTTAAATCAAATTCTTTTTTTTGCATTAGTGCAAACACAAGTCTATCTATACCTACTGATATGCCAGTTGCTGGATAATCAAGATTACCAAAATTGCTCACTAAATTGTCGTATCTACCTCCACCTCCTATTGATCCAAATTGAATAACTTGTCCTTTTAAATTTTTTACATTGAAATTTAGATTAACTTCAAATATTGGGCCTGTGTAGTACTCTAAACCTCTTATTACCGAAGGATCGAACTTATAGTTGTCAAATTTATAATCTTTAAAGATTTTTATTATTTGTTTTAAATCCTCGCTCTGAGGTGAATTAACATTCAATGAGCTTTCTATAGCTTTTATTTGTTCAACGTCTAATTCTGCTCCTTTAGTGTAATCTCCTGATTTATCTTTTCTACCTTCACCTAGTAATTTTTTAACTTCTGTCCACCCTAACCTATCTATTTTATCTAAAGCTCGAAGAATTATAGAAATTTTTTCCTGCGACTGAATTTCTAGTTTTTTGAATAATTCATCCGTAATTTTCCTAGATGATATTTTGACTGTGTAGTCATCTTTAGTTAAGCCACAATTTTCTAAAATTTCTGATATCATTACACATAGTTCTGCATCTGCCTGTAAATTTTTTGTACCTACGTAATCAGCATCGAACTGAAGAAACTCTCTATATCTTCCTGGTCCAGGTTTTTCATTCCTCCACACTGTACCTAATTGATAGCGTTTAAAAGGTTTCGGTATTTCATTAAAATTTTTTGCAACATATCTCGCCAAGGGTGCTGTTAAATCATAACGTAAAGACAACCACTTGTTTTCATCCTTAAAGGAAAATACACCTTCTCCAGGTCTTTCTTTATCAGGTAAAAATTTACCTATACTTTCAGTATATTCAAAACTTGGGGTTTCAAGATATTGAAAGCCATATTTAACCATTACCTCTTTAATCTTTGAAATTATGAAGTCTCTGATTAAAAGTTCTTTTTCTTTTCTATCCTCAAAACCTGAAGGTAATTCCTTTAGAGGTTTTATTTTTTTTTGTTTTTCCATTTTTTGGTACACGGGGACAGATTCGAACTGTCGACCTTCGGTTCCACAAACCGCTGCTCTAACCAACTGAGCTACCCGTGCTCCTATCTTTGTTTTATACTAATTGTGGATATTTTTAAATTTATATAATGATTAAATAGCTAGCGTGCAGCCAGCATGAAAATGGTGTCTGTGAGATAATTTTAAACTTTTAATAATCTTAATCATCGGGATTTAATTAACAGTTTAATCAAAAAAATCAACAGCTGATTGTATAGGAATAAAATCAGCTTTTAAGCTTGCTTATTCCTATACAATTATTTTGATGAATTAGAATTAAGAGGTTTTTTGCAGTTTTACTGCGGCAGGACCTTTTTCTCCGTCTTCAACTTCAAATGTAAGCTCGTCACCTTCGTTTAAGAATCTTAAACCTGCTTCTCTTACAGCTGAAGCATGTACGAATACATCTTTTTCTTTGTCTTCACGTTCAATGAAACCATAACCTTTTTTTCCATTGAACCACTTTACTTTACCTTTTAGACTCATTTTACTCTTTCGTTAGTTATTATACTTAAGCTTATTAAGCTTAGTGGGTTGTTATTAGATTTCTAAATTTAATGCAAGTAATTTAAATTGACTTAATGTCACTTTGGTGGTGGCCTTGGTAAGAATCGCACTTACGACACATACCTTTTCAGGGTACTGCTCTACTACTGAGCTACAAGGCCATTAAAATCTAAATATGATACGCCCTTTTGTTAAATCGTAGGGAGTAACCTCTACTGTAACATTATCTCCTTGCAAAACCCTAATTCTGTTTTTTCTTAGCTTTCCTGCAGTGTGTGCAGTTACAATATGATTGTTTTCCAGCTTTACTCTAAACATTGCATTGGGTAAAAGATCTATAACTTTTCCTTTAAATTCTAAAGAGTCTTGCTTTGACAAATCTTATTCTCCTATTCTTAATTTAACTGATTTAGCGTGTCCATCTAAACCTTCATAAGTTGCAAGATTTATAACTTTTTCACCAATAGTTTCAATACCCTTTTTTGATAAATTTATGTAAGAAATTCTTTTAAAAAAATCAAAAACAGACAGTCCACTGAAAAATTTTGCAGAAGAATGAGTTGGTAAAGTGTGATTACTACCCGCACAATAATCGGTTACAGCCATTGCTGAATATTTTCCCGTGCATATTGATCCAGCGTTTTTTACATTTTTTAAAATAGATTTATATTTATCTACACTAAGCTCTAAATGTTCCGGTGCTATAATGTTTATAATATTAGAAATTTTTTTATCTGAATTTGCAAAAATTAATAAACCATTTTTTTTTAAGCTACCTAATGCAATTTTTCTACGTGGTAAACTTTTTAACTGAATTTCTAATTCTTTTTGAACTTTATCAATTAATTGTTTATTTTTTGAGATAAGGATGCACTGAGCATTAATATCGTGTTCTGCTTGACCAATTAAGTCGGCCGCAACCCATCTTACATTTGAACTTTTATCGGCAACTACTGTTATCTCCGATGGGCCAGCAATCATATCAATACCAACTTCACCAAAAACTATTTTTTTTGCTGCTGCAACGTAAATATTTCCTGGTCCAACTATTTTGTCTACTCGTTTGATTGTTTTTGTTCCATAAGCAAGAGCAGCTATAGCTTGTGCTCCACCTACTCTATAAATTTCTTTTACACCACACTTTTTAGCAGCATATAAAACAGCGGCACTTTGATCTTTACCTCTTACAGGATTAGCAATAACAATTCTCTTGACACCTGCCAGCATAGCAGGAATTGCATTCATTAAAACTGTAGATGGAAAACTTGCATTGCCACCAGGTATATAAATCCCAACTGAATTCAGCGGTTTATACTTGTAATCAATTTTGTTATTTAATTTATCTGAAAATTTAATATCTTTTGACTTTTGATTTTTATGAAATGATAGAATTCTTTGGAATGCGAAGTCTATAGATTTTTTTACTTTTGGATTTAATTTTTTAATATTTTTATCCATATTGTCATAGTTTGTTTTAAGCTTATAATTTTTATTAAATTTTTTTTCATATTTAAGCACCGCTTTATCCCCATTTTTTTTTACATCTAAAACAATTTTTTTTGCAACATTATAATCCTTGTCAGAAAAAACTGATCTTTTATTTATTTTTTTTATTAGATCCTTTTGAAAATTTTTACTATTTGCATTTAATCTATTAGTCATTTTTAATTTCCTTTAAGTCTTCAAGTGTAACTTCTATAATTTCCGAGCATAACGTTATAAAGCCATTATTAGAAAATAACAAATTAAATTCGAAGCCCTTTTTGGTTTTAATAGTATCGATAGCAAGAAGTGACAAATTTTTTTTTGGTGAATATTGATTTATATTTTTTGACCTAGCTTGATCAATAAATTCGAACTTACATATGCTCAATACTTTATTTTTATTTTTGGCTTTGATTGAGTTTCTCTGTAAAGATAATAGAAAAATCTTATTTTTTTTTAGAAATTTTATGTCTGATACTTTTAAAATCGATTTGTGACAATATAAAGAAATTAGGTTTAAACCATTCAAATCCCTTGCTAAAATTTTAGCTAAATATTTTTTGGACATTATTTTTTTAATTTAATTTTAATACCTAATTTTTTGAGCTTAATTTGTAAGTTTTCATAACCTCTTAAACCATGATAAATTCTGGATATTGTAGAAGATCCCTCGGACGATATTGCTCCTAAGATTATTGAAAATGTAGTTCTTAAATCTGATGAAATACAATCTGCAGCATTTAATTTTTTTTGTCCAATAATAAATGCCTTATTTTTCTTTATTGATATTTTTGCACCCATTCTTTTTAACTCTGGGACTGCCATAAATCTATTTGAGAATATAGTTTCTTCAATTACACTTTTTCCAGAAACCTTTGTTAAAACCGCAAGAATAATTGGCATGTTGTCAGTGGCAAACTGTGGCCAAGGACCAGTTTTAATTGATACAGGTTTTGTTTTTTTACCTGGTGAAATCATGATTGAATTGTCATTAATTTCTATTTTGTATCCAATTTTTTTTAATATTCTTAATTCTGTATTTAAGTGTCTGGGATCAATTTTTTTTACTTTGACTCTTCCATTCGTTATTGCTGCAACGCACAAGTAACTAAAAGCTTCGATCCTATCTCCAATAATAGTATGATCACCATTTACAAGTTCATTAACACCTTGAATTTTTATAGATCTTTTTCCTATAAACTTTATTTGTGCCCCGGAATTATTTAAAAATTTAATCAAATCTTTAACTTCAGGTTCTATTGAAATATTTTTGATTATGTGTTCTCCTTTTATAAGCACCGATGCCATAATCAAATTTGAACTTCCGGTAACAGTAACTTTTGGAAATTTAAAAATATTTCCTTTTAAACCGTTTTTTGAGTAAATGTTTACATAACCTTTGCTAAGATTATTATCTGCACCAAGACTTTTAAATCCTGAAAGATGCCAAGAAGTGTCTCTAATACCCAAAGCACAGCCTCCACCTAAAGCAACTCTAATTTTACTTTTTGGATATCTAGCTAATAAAGGTCCCATTGTTAAAACGCCTGCTCTCATAGTAGAAACTAAATTGTAAGGAACAATTAATTTATGTTTTTTATTATTTGTTATTTTAATAATTTTTTTTTCTTTTATGAGCTCAACTTTTGAGCCTAAAGATATAAGTAAATCTTTCATGGTCAAAACATCCCTAACAAAAGGTGCATTTCTCAAAATAACCTTTTTCTTAAACAAAATTGAAGCTGCCATTAAAGGCAAACAAGAATTTTTAGCACCACTTACATTTATTTCACCCTTAACACCTTTATTAGGGCCATTTATCAAAAATCTTTTCATTTATTTTGATTTTGCCAGAGTAATTCCAACTTGGCCTTGATACTTACCTTTTCTATCTGAGTAAGAGACCTCCGGTTGATCTCCTTTAAAAAATAATATCTGTGCAGCGCCACTATTGGCATAAAGTTTTATAGAATTACTTGTGTGATTAGAAAACTCTAAAACTAAATTTCCATGCCATCCTGCTTCTAAAACTGTTGGAGGAGTACCTAATCCGCATCTTGCATAAGTAGATTTAGCTGTAACAAGACCTGTAACATTTCTTGGCATCTTAAAATATTCTAAACTACTTGCTAGTGCAAATGAATTTGGAGGTATTAATATGAACTCTTCACCTTTAACTGTCACAAAATTATCCTCACTAAAATTTTTCGGGTCAGCTGTGGCACCTTTTATATTTGTAAATATTTTAAATTCTGAGCCACATCTTAAATCGTAACCAAAAGAGTTAAGCCCATGACTTATGCCTTTTGATACACTTTCTGAGACGAAAGGTGTTATCATTTCTTCCTCTTCTGATAACTTTTTTATTTGTTTATCATTTAGTATCATTTTTTTTTTTTGGTTTTTTAAAAATTTTTCTTTTTCTTAAGTTTTGACGTAAAGCCCTTTCAAGATCAAGCTTTGAGGGCTTTCTTTTATTATTCATTCTTGTTATTTTTTTTCAGGATTTGTTAAATGTTCTAATGTGACTACTTGATCGATAGGGATTGTTGTTTCCTCTTTTTTATTTATGCCAGACTTAAGTTGTTTTTTTGCTCTTTTCTCAGCAAGCTTTTTTTCTCTTTTAGCCTGCTTCTCCATAGCCTTGGCGCCTCTTGTAGATTTATAATCGTAGTGAATTCCCATAAATATCTTTAACAAAATTATACTTATATTAAAAAAAAAAAATAAGGCAATAATTTGAAAAAATTAATTTTATACAGTAAATTTATCATTTCTTAGAAGCCCCTTTAACTCAGGTAGTAGAGTATTTCCATGGTAAGGAAAAAGTCGTCCGTGCAAGTCGGGCAAGGGGCACCAATTATTTTATTTATACAATTTCTTTTTTAAAAAAACGCTGATTATTACTATGAAGAAGAAAGCTATAAGAGGTAAATATATATCTTTAGAAAAAATTATTTCAAAAAATGAGGGTGGAGTAGTATTAGCATCAATAATTTTTTCAAGACCGCTACCAATTGAAACAATGATAAACAATTGAGGTATCATCCCAATTAAAGTTCCAAAAAAATAATTTTTTATTTTGATATTAAATATTACAGGGAGTGTATTAGCTATAAAAAAAGGTATTCCTCCAATAAATCTATAAACTAAAAAATATAAAAATTCATTTTTGTTAAATAACTCTTTTAAGAAAACCATTCGACTACCAAGTTTTTGGTGAACAAAATCTTTAAAAAAGAAAATAGTAATCAAATATAGCAATAAAGAACCAATAGATAAAGATATCGCAATTAGAATTGTGCCAATCCATTTTCCAAATATAAAACCTGATGCTAAAGCGACTGGTGAACCAAATCCCAGCAACAAAACCCAAATAACTACAAAAAGAAAAAAAGTTATGATTAATGCAAAGTAATTTTTATTTTTTAGATTAGAAAAGTATTCAACATTGTTTTTTATAAACTCATAACTTGACACTTCTTGTAAAGAAAATTTACTAAAAAAATAATATAAGAATGTGGATATCAAAATTATATAAGAAATACCTAAATAAATTTTTATTTTTTTTGTATTTTCCATATACTGAAGTATTATAAAAATTTTCTGTACTTATACATATATATTTTCTATAACTACCCAGAAATTTTAATATTTAATATTATCTATGAAAAGAACATATCAGCCTAGCAGACTTGTTAGAAAAAGGCGTCACGGCTTCAGATCTAAAATGAAAACGAAAGGTGGTAGAAAACTACTATCAAGGAGAAGGAAAAAAGGTAGAAAAAAACTAACCGTATAATGGGTATTAAAATTTTAAGCCTTTCTAAAAACGAAGATTTCAAAAAAGTATTATCTGGTAAGAAAATAAATAATTATTATTCTACAATTTTTTTTAAAAAACTGACAAATAAAAGCAATAATAGATTAAATTTAAGTATTATTACTAAAAAAAAACTTGGAAGAGCTGTTCAAAGAAACAAAATTAAAAGAAGATTAAAAAATATAATTAATTATATTCTAAAATCTATAAAAATAAATTTAAAATATTCATACTTAATTATTGCTAAAAAAAATGTTTTAGATAGTAAGTACAGTAATATTAAAGAAACAATGCTTGTAGATTTTAAAAAAATTTTATGATTAAATTTATTAATATAATACTAATAAAAATTATTAAATTATATCAATATCTAATTTCCCCGTTGCTAGGAAATAACTGTAGATATTTTCCATCTTGTTCAGATTACTTTATTGATTGTTTAAAAACATATGGACCTTTGAAAGGGTCTATTAAAGGGTTTCTTAGACTGATAACTTGCCACCCAATTAAATTTTTAGGTGGAGGGGAAGGTTACAGACCTTTAAAAAATAAAAAATAATTATGGATACAAAAAATATAATAGCCGCTATATCGCTTAGTTTAGCTATCATAGTAATGTGGAGCTTATTTTTTCAACCATCACCGGAAGAAATAAAAAAAAGAAAAGAGAAAGAAAAAATTGTTAACAGTAGTGATGCTCCAAATATAGACACCACTGAAAAAATTACCAATCTCTCTAGAGAAGAAGCATTAAAATTAGATGACAGATTTTATTTCGAAAATGAGAGCATTAAGGGCTCAATTTCATTAAAGGGCGCAACAATAGATGATTTAATTTTTAAAAAATATAAAACTCAACTTGATTCTGATCAATTCGTAACTTTATTAAATCCCAAATCAACTTCAAATGGCTATTATGTTGAGTCTGGTTGGGCATCTAACAATAAAAATATAGATATTCCTGATAATAAAACAATTTGGAAAATCGAAGGTAATTCAAAACTTACACCAAATGATGATGTGACTCTTATTTGGAAAAATAATCAGGGACTAACTTTTGAAAAGATTATAAAAATTGACAATCAATATTTATTCACCATAGAACAAAAAATTAAAAATAGTTCAGATAAGATTTATAGTTTTTACCCTTACGCACAAATTATTAGAACTAATATTCCAGAGATTATAGACTTTTTTATTTTACATGAGGGGCCTCTTGGAGTTTTAGATGATCAACTGATCGAAAAAGATTACAAAGACATCATAGACAAAAAATATTCAAAAAATGCTAATAATGGATTTTTAGGAATAACTGATAAATATTGGTTAACAAGTATAATTCCACAAAAAAATAAAAAATTTAGAGCTGATTTTGAATATAATGAAAAATTTAAAGTAAATTACATAGAAACAGACTCCTATGACTCTAAACCAAATGCCCAAATTAGTAATATTGTTAATGTGGTTGTTGCAGCAAAAGAAGTAAATGTTATTGATGGTTACAATGAGAGCTTAGGTCTTAAAAAGTTTGATCTTGTAATTGATTGGGGTTGGTTTTATTGGATAGTAAAACCTCTGTTTTTTTTAAATGATTATTTCTTTAAACTCGCAGGTAATTATGGGATTGCGATTATACTAATAACTGTCTGTCTAAGATTAGCATTTTTTCCATTAAATAATTATGCCTTTAAATCAATGAGCCGTATGAAGTTAGTTCAACCTGAGATGGCTCGTCTAAAAGAAATTCATAAAGACGATAAAATGAAATTACAACAGGCAATGATGCAACTATATAAGAAAGAAGGCATTAACCCAGTATCAGGCTGTTTGCCAATTTTGATTTCTATACCCTTCTTTTTTGCAATTTACAAAATGTTATTTGTAACAATTGAAATGAGACATCAACCATTTTTTGGATGGATAAAAGATTTATCTGAAAAGGACCCAACTTCAATTTTTAATTTATTTGGTTTAATTCCATGGGATCCACCGTCTTTCATGATTATTGGGGCTCTTCCCGTAATGATGGGTTTTACAATGTGGCTGCAGCAGAAACTAAATCCAGCTCCTCAGGACGAAATACAAAAAAAAATTTTTATGTTCTTTCCATTATTTTTAACAATAATTTTAGCTCCTTTTCCATCTGGACTTGTGCTGTATTGGACCGCAAACAATATTCTTACTATGGCTCAACAGTATGTAATTATGAAAAGAACTACTGTTAAAACTGCCTCTTAAATGGAACTAGAAAAAATTTTACCAAAAGATGGTCCTCCTATTGAGGAAGTTCACAAATACGTTCAGAAATATAAAAATGAATTAATAGTAATAAAATATGGCGGTAACGTATTTATCGATAGAGAAATTTTTAATAATTTTATATCTGATTTAAAAATATTAAACGAGTTAGGACTTTCTGTTATTGTAGTACACGGTGGAGGTCCTAGAATAAAAAGAGAATTAGATAAATCAAACATTAAATCAAAGTTTATAAGAGGTTTAAGGGTAACCGACAAAAAAATCATAAATATTGTAGAAAATGTTCTTATAGATTTTAATAATGATATTGTTAAATCATTAGAAGAAAAAGGGACAAAAGGAGTTCCAATTAATACAAAAAATAATAATGTTATTCATGTTGATCCAGAGTCAAGTGAATTAGGTTTTGTTGGTGTGCCTAAAAAAATTGAACATAATGTTATTAATAAAATATTAAATGAAAATTTTATTCCTGTAATTTCTCCTTTAGGATTAGGAAAAGATCTAAAAACTTATAATATAAACGGAGATACTGCTGCAGGTGCAATAGCTAAATCGCTCAAATCAAAAAGATTGCTTTTAATGACTAATGTAGAGGGAGTTTTAGACAAAAATAAAAAGCTAATACAAGAAATTTCCTCTTCCAAAATTTTAGAGATGATCAAAGATGAAACAATAACCGAGGGAATGATACCAAAGATTAATACATGTTTAGACGCTATTAACAACGGAGTAACCGCTGTTGCAATAATTGATGGTAGAAAAAAACATTCAATTTTATTTGAAATTTTTTCAGATAAAGGATCAGGTACTTTAATCAGAAAATGAAAGATTTTAAAAAAATGAAATATCTATTATTAGATCTTGATGGAGTATGTTACGGAAAACATAATAATTATTCATTAGAAAAAGTATTTGGCCAAGTATCCAATCGTATGACACAATTTATTTCAGAAAGACTTAAAATAAATCGAGATGAAGCTAAAAAATTACAAACTGATTATTTTTACAAGTATAACACAAGTTTAAATGGGCTCATGATACATCATGACATACCACCTCAAGAATTTTTGAAATATGTACACACAATCGATCTCTCTTTTATGAAAGAAGATAAAATTATGAGAGATGAATTGATTAATTTAGATATGGAGAAGTTTATTTTCACTAACGGGAGTGCTGAACACGCTGAAAATATATTATCACACCTTGGAGTATATGATCTTTTTGGAAGAGATAAAGTGTTCGATATTCAAGATGCTGGATATGTCCCAAAACCTGAGGCAAAGACTTTTGATCTAATGCTCAATAAATTTAAGATAAATCCAAAAGAAACGATTTATATTGAAGATATTGCGAAAAATTTAAGTATTGGTCACGAAAGAGGATGCTATACAGTTTGGCTAATTAATGATGAACATTTTGGCAAGATAGACTCTAATAAAGATTATATTTCTCATAAAATCGAAAATCTGTCTTTATTTCTTAAAGAAATAAGGCTATTAAAAAACAAGTAAATTATGTCTTTAGAAAAAATTATTAACGATGCCTGGGAAATTAAGGATCAAATTAGCCCTAGCTCAGATCCAAAGCTTAAAGATGCAATTAATCAAATAATTGCAGACTTGGATAGCGGAAAAGTTAGAGCCGCTGAAAAAATAAATGGTCAATGGATTGCTCACCAACACATTAAGAAAGCAATAATGCTTAGTTTTAGAATATATCCAATGGAAAATTTAAATGGTCCTTATAGTAGTTGGTATGACAAAGCTCACTTGTTAAAAGGTAAAACTGCTGGATGGTCTAAAGAAGATCATGAAAAAGCTGGCTTTAGAATGGTTCCTAATTCTCCAGTTAGAAAAGGATCTTTTGTTGGGAAAAATGCTGTATTAATGCCTTGCTATGTAAACATAGGTGCGTACATTGATGAAGGCACAATGATAGACACCTTCGCAAGAGCTGGCAGTTGTTGTCAAATTGGAAAAAATTGTCATATATCCGCAGGGTCTGGAGTTGGTGGAGTTTTGGAACCGGCTCAAGCGTTGCCTACAATTATTGAAGATAACG
>CACIWH010000003.1 GCA_902590295.1 uncultured Pelagibacteraceae bacterium
TGTAGGAGAAAGTAAACCATATGAATATTTAATAGAAAGTATTGAAAATTTTGTAAATCAAGAGGAATTAATTGAAATTTTAAAGATTAACAAATTTTATAAACCAAATTATAAAAATCTTTCGGGTGGTATAGTTTCTATTCATTCAGGATGGAAAATATGATCAATAAAATTATCATATTATTTAAAATTGCTAGAAAAATAGGCTCTTCAGACATTTTAGAAATTGTGGATAGATCTCATAAAGTTCCATTTTTTATCAAATTATTTTTTAATTTAGTCTCATTATCTTTCAGTAAAAACCAAAAAAAAACAGGTCGCACGAATGATTTAAGTTCTACAATTCAAGACTTGGGGACTACTTTTATAAAACTTGGACAATTCTTAGCAACAAGACCAGATATCATCGGGGAAGAACTTACGAAAAATTTAGAAAAATTGCAGGATAAATTGCCACCATTCTCAAAATCATTAGCGGAAAATATAATTAAAGAGGAGCTTGGAGAGTTAACATCAAAAAATATAATTGAGATCTCTGATCCTATTGCAGCAGCATCAATTGCACAAGTTCATAAAGCTAAGATAAATGAGGGTAATACCATTAAGGATGTAGCTATAAAAGTTTTAAGACCAAATATTAAAGAAATATTTAATTCTGAAATTGATGCAATAATGATGTTGGCTTATTTGGTAGAAACGTTAATTCCAAAAACTAAAAGGTTAAAATTAATTGAAGTTGTCTTTTTATTCAAAGAAATAACTAATCATGAAATGGACCTCAGATTTGAGGCAGCGGCAGCTAACGAATATTTAGAGAATACTAAAAACGATCTGGGTTTTAATGTGCCTAAAATATATTGGAATTTTACAAGTGAAAGTGTGCTGACTTTAGATTGGGTTGATGGAATATCTATAAGAGAAAAAGATAAATTAATTGACAGTGGAAAAAATACTTCAAAAATTGCATCTGACTTAATACAACATTTTTTAAGACAAGCTGTTAGGGATGGTTTTTTTCATGCTGATATGCATCAAGGAAATATTTTTATTAATTCATCAGGACAAATTGTACCAATAGATTTTGGAATTATGGGTAGAATTGATAAACTAAATAGGAGATATCTTGCTGAGATATTATTTGGTTTTGTAAGTCGAGATTATAAGAAAGTAGCTGAGGTTCATTTAGTTGCAGGATTAGTGCCTAAAAATGTTTCAGTTGATGAGCTTGCTCAAGCGCTAAGATCAATTGGAGAGCCAATATTTGGTCAAAGTGTTAAAGATATATCTGGTGGAAAATTATTAAAACAATTGTTTGATATTACTGAAAAATTTAACATGCAAACTCAGCCACAACTTTTGTTACTTCAAAAGACAATGGTAGTTGTAGAAGGAGTCTCAAGGAAGTTAGATCCAAATACTAATATATGGGAAACCTCAAGACCTGTTCTAGAAAACTGGTTAAAAGAAACAAAAGATCCTATTAAAAATGTTGTAGACTCTTTAAAAGATTCTGCTGAGATTTTAAAAAAAATTCCGGAATTTCCAAAAGTTATGGAAAACGCAAACCAAGCTTTAGCATTTTTGGCTAGTGGTCAAATTCCACAAAATACCAATTCTTATTCTTCACTAACTGAGAAGAAAAACGAGATGAAATCTCTGAGAAATCAAAGTATTATTGGTTTATTAATACTTGTTTTTTTGGGTGTCATAGTATTTTAATTCAATATGAATTTTTTAGAAAAAAGAAAAATATTACTTATAATTTCTGGTGGAATAGCTGCATATAAATCATTAGATTTAATTAGATCTCTCATAAAAATTCAGTGTGAAGTTAAAACTATATTGACGAAAGGTGGTTCTGAATTTGTTACACCTTTATCTATTGCTTCACTTTCGAAAAATAAAGTTTACTCAGATATGTACTGTGCTGAAAATGAGTCTGAGATGGACCATATTTCCCTATCAAGGTGGGCAGACTTAATACTGGTAGCTCCAGCTACCTCAAATATTATTACTAAGATGAGTCAAGGTATAAGTGATGATTTAGCAACAACTGTTGTTCAAGCATCTAATAAAAGTATATTTGTTTGTCCCGCTATGAATGTGAGGATGTGGGAACATGCATCAAATAAACAAAATATAGAAAAAATTAAAAGCTACAATTACAGGATCATAGGACCATTTAATGGAGAAATGGCATGTGGAGAATATGGTGACGGACGAATGGCTGATATAGAATACATACTTAGTGAACTTGATAATTTTTTTAAATCCAAAAGTAATAACAAAAAATTTAGGGCAGTTGTTACGGCAGGTCCTACACAAGAATATATAGACCCCGTCAGATATATTTCTAACAGATCAAGTGGAAAGCAAGGCTACGAGATAGCAAAATCACTATTTAATAGTGGATTTGAGACAACTTTAATTTCTGGTCCATCAAAGCTAACACCTGATCCAAATATTAATTTCTTTAAAGTTAATACTGCTGAAGAAATGTATAATAAGACAGTAGAAAATTTACCGTGTGATGTTGCAATTTTTTGTGCGGCTGTAGGTGATTTTAAAGTAAAAAATTTAAGTGAAGATAAGATTAAAAAAAATAAAGATCTAAATTTAGATTTTGAAAAAAACATAGATATTTTAAAATTGATATCCAAAAATAATAATAAGCCAAAATTAGTTATAGGTTTCTCAGCTGAGACTAGTAATTTACACCTTAACAGTAAACAAAAGCTGCAAAATAAAGGTTGCGATTGGATAATAGCTAATGATGTTAGTAAAAATGATATTGGGTTTGACTCTGATTTTAACGAGGTCTCAATATTTTATAAAGACAAAAATGTTGAAGATGAAATTATTTCTAAAACTTATAAATCAGTAGTAGCTGATGAGATTGTAAAAAGGGTTATCAATCAGCTAAATTTGATTTAATGGTCAAAATATTAATTAAAAAGACTAGTAAAGAAGTAATTACTCCAAAATATAAAACAGATGGTTCGTCTGGAGTGGATTTATCTGCATTTTTAGATAAAGAAGTTGTAATTAAACCAAACAGCTCAGAGTTAATTCCAACGGGGTTGCAAGTTGCAATACCTGAAGAATTAGAAATTCAAATAAGGCCTAGATCAGGTTTGGCTGCAAAAGAAAACATAGGTGTATTAAATTCTCCTGGCACTATAGATAGTGACTATAGAGGTGAACTAAAAATTATTTTATTCAATCATGGTAACAAGGATTTTATAATTAATAATGGTGATAGGATTGCTCAAATGGTTCTAGTTCCAATTCTTAAAATGGAATTCGAGGAAGTTGATAGTTTAACTGACACTATTAGAGGTCAAGGTGGTTTCGGATCCACAGGAAAAAAATGAGCCTTACAAATAATGAGATAGAGAGATATTCGAGACAAATTATTCTTAAAGATATAGGTATCAGTGGGCAAAAAAAACTTAAGAAATCAAAAGTTTTAATTATAGGTCTCGGAGGACTAGGTTGTCCTGCAGCAGAATATTTGAGTAGAGCTGGGGTTGGAACAATAGGCTTAATTGATCATGATAAAATTAATTTATCAAATATTCATAGGCAGTCTATATTTACTACTAGTGATATTAAAAAATACAAAGTTGATGTTGTAAAAGAAAGAATAAAAAAAGTTAATTCTCACGTTAAAATAAAAAGTTTTAAGACAAAAATTAATGATTTTAATATAAAAAAAATAATACAATCTTTTGATATTATAATAGATGGGACTGATAACTTTAGTAGTAAATTTTTAATAAATAAATTTTCTAAGACTTTAAAAAAAGTTTTTATTTCAGGTTCAATAGGCAAATTTGATGGACATATTTTTGGGTTCAACTTTTCAAAAAAAACAAAACCTTGCTTAAAGTCTTTTTACCAAGGTATACCTGATGAAAATATAGCTACTTGTGAGGAAGATGGAGTAATTGGTACAGCTGCAGGTATAGTTGGCAATATTCAAGCTAATGAAGCTATTAAATATATCTTAGGTGTAGGAAGGTGTTTAAATGGTAAAGTTTTAATTATTAATTTGTTAAATTTAGAATTCAGAATATGTGATTTAATAAAATAAAATGTTTAGGATATTGTTTATATTATTTTTATTCTTTTTTTTTAATGATGTAAAAGCAGATGAAAATTACTTTCTTTCTTTGAAATATAATAAGGTAAATGTAAGATATGGACCTGGATTAGACTATCCAATTAAATTTGTATATTTAAAAAAAAATTTTCCGGTTGAAATTATAGATGAAAAAGAAAATTTTAGAAAAATTCTAGATTATAAAAATAACGGTGGGTGGGTTCATAGGTCTCAACTTAAAAAAAATAAATCATTAATTGTGCTTGAAGAAAAAATACTTTTTAATAATTCTACAAAATATTCAAAACCAATAGCTATTGTCAAAAGTGGTAGATTATTAATTATTAAAAAAAGTGAAAAAAATTGGGTAAAGGTGGCAACGGAAGATTATACAGGATGGGTTAATAATCAAAACTTGTGGGGTTACTAAGACTTTTTGCTTTTACTTGCCCACCACTTATCTAAAACAAAGTACCAAACCGAATTTGCTATTGGTTCAACAATTGCATCTGTTAAGGCAATCATAAAAGATACATCTGCTACAAGCATTAATACTGTAATGGCAATTGCAAAGTGACCAATAGTATAAACAATTGTTCTTAATATTGAGCCTTTGTTATTTTTGTAAACGTCTCTACTTACCTCAAATATGCCTTTGGTAAATTCAGTCATTACTTAAATGGACTGTCTAATACACACGCTACTAGATGTATTCTCGCTTGCTCCCCTCCATTAAAAAAATTATGGTATTTAGTATTATTTGTTATCCAAACCTTGCCATCAGCTGGCAAATGTTTTGCAACGTTTTCGATTACCATCGAACAACCTGGGTTTGTTATTATTGGAACATGTAATCTGCACTCTGGATCTTTGTGCCAACTTAAAGTAGATCTTGGTTCTTTTAATAATAATCTTACTCTTCCTAATTTAAATTTTTTACTTAAAGTTTCATAAACTTCTTTAAAATATGTTTTTTCAAATTCTGGTAAAAGTTGAGTATATTTAGACTCATCAATTTCCACATCTCTTGAAACTTCTTTTCCTGTCTCATCTGCTATAGTCCAATATTTACCTCTAATATTATTACCTTTAATAGAATTTTCATCATTAGGTATCTGGTTAAGAGGGATTGCACCAAAGTGTGTAACTCCTGGGGAATTGAACTTTTTTTCTTCAAGAATTTTATCTAAATCAGCTCTAAGTTTTTCAATATCAAATTTTAAATTAGGTACTTCGTAGAAGTCTTCAAAGCTTACTTTAGGTGTATTAAGTGCAGTTTCCATTTTATTAATTTAATTTCAGATCAAATCTGTCAGAATTCATGACTTTTGTCCATGCTGAAACAAAGTCGTTAACAAATTTTTTAGATGAATCGTTGCATGCATAAACCTCGGCTAATGCTCTTAATTGCGAGTTTGAACCAAATATTAAGTCCACTCTAGTACCATGCCACTTAACTTTATTTGTTTTTCTATCTTTTCCCACAAACAATTGTTCAGATTTATCTGTTTCTTTCCAAGTAGTATTCATATCTAGAAGATTAACAAAATAGTCGTTTGTTAAAGTTCCTGGCTTTTTAGTAAAAACTCCATTTTTTGAATGATCAAAATTAGTATCTAATACTCTCATTCCACCAACAAGAACCGTCATTTCTGGAGCTGTTAAACCCATCAATTGTGCTTTGTCTATTAACTTTTCCTCAGCTGAAACTGCAGATGTCTCATCTTTGTTGTAGTTTCTAAATCCATCAGCTTGTGGCTCTAAAAGTCCAAATGAGTGTATATCAGTTTGTTCTTGTGTAGCATCTCCTCTTCCTGGATAAAAAGGCACATCAACATTTACTCCTGCTTTTTTAGCTGCCTTTTCAATACCTACGTTTCCACCAAGCACTATTAAATCAGCTAACGAAACAGATTTTTTCTTATTATCGAATTTATTTTTAATTTTTTCTAAAGTTTTGATAACTTTATTAATCTGTTTTGGATCATTAACATCCCAACTAATTTGTGGTTCTAAAGCAACTCTAGCTCCATTAGCTCCGCCTCTTTTATCTGATCCTCTATAAGTTGAAGCTGATGCCCAGGCTGTACTTACTAATTCTGCTACAGACAATTTAGATTTAGATATTTTGGATCTAAGAGTTTTAATATCACTTTTCTTTAATTTATATTTTGTTTTTTTTACTGGATCTTGCCATATTAACTCTTCTTTTGGTACCTCGTTACCTAAGTAACATGCTCTTGGACCCATATCTCTATGAGTTAATTTAAACCATGCTCTTGCAAAAGCATCTGCAAATTCTTTAGGGTTGTTGTAAAAATGTTTTGATATTGGTCCATAAGAAGGATCCATCCTTAGAGAAAGATCTGTTGTTTGCATCATTGGTGGATGCATTTTGTTTTTATCATGAGCATCAGGTACCATTTTAATTCTTTGGCCATTTTGTTTTGGCGTCCACTGATGAGCTCCTGCTGGGCTTTTTGTTAATTCCCATTCATGATTAAATAAGCAATCAAAGTAACCCATATCCCATTTTATAGGTGACTGTGTCCATGCACCCTCAATACCACTGCTTATAGTATCAACACCTTTTCCTGATTTATAATCACTATTCCATCCAGTCGATTGATCTTGAATTCTTGATGCTTCTGGATCTGGACCTTTATGAGACTCAGATGCTGCTCCGTGTGATTTTCCAAATGTATGACCTCCAGCAACTAAAGCAACAGTTTCATAATCATTCATTGCCATTCTTCCAAACGTCTCTCTAATGTCATGAGCGGCTAAAAGTGGATCAGGATTTGCATCAGGACCTTGAGGATTTACATAAATTAATCCCATGTGTGAAGCTCCAAGTGGTTGTTCTAAATCTCTTTTTCCACTATATCTTTCAACTCCCAACATTTCCTTTTCAGATCCCCAGTAAATATCATCCTCAGGCTCCCAAATATCAACTCTTCCTGCTCCAAAACCAAAAGTTTTAAAACCCATTGACTCTAAGGCAACATTTCCAACTAAAATAAATAAATCAGCCCATGAAATTTGTTTTCCGTACTTTTGCTTAATTGGCCAAAGTAATAATCTTGCTTTATCTAAATTGACGTTGTCTGGCCAAGCATTCAATGGTGCAAATCTTTGATTGCCCGTTCCAGCTCCACCTCTACCATCGCCAGTTCTATAAGTACCCGCCGCATGCCAAGCCAGTCTAATAAAAAAAGGTCCGTAATGACCATAGTCAGCTGGCCACCATTCTTGCGAGTCTGTCATTAATTTTGTTAAATCTCTCTTTAAAGCTTTATAATTTAATTTCTTAAATTCTTTAGCATAATTAAACTTTTTATCCATTGGATTAGTCAGGTTAGAATGCTGACTTAATATCTTTAAATTCAAACTATTTGGCCAGAAGTCTCTATTTGATTGTCCTCTACCTGCAGAAAACTTAGCCGATGTTCCTGCTCCTGTTACCGGACATTTGCTTAATTCTTTATTTTTGAAATCTTTATTTCTGAACTCTGTGCTCATGTATCTCCATTTTTATATTTTATAATAATTCTAAATAAATTTGTCAACAGTTTAGAACTATTATAATGTAGAAATTGAATTAAGATTTGTCGTCTTCGACTTTAACAAGTACTTCTACTGACTTGATTTTTTTTCCAGGAATTCTTGTATTTATTTTAACTGGCTCAACATCTGCATCATCTATATCAATTAAATCTTTTTGGGTCTCATCGTAAAAATGATGGTGATGCGACGTATTGGTATCAAAATAACTTTGATCAGAATTAATTGGTATCTCTTTCAAGTAACCTTTGTTTTTGAATGCATGAACTGTGTTATAAACAGTTGCAAGTGAAATTTTGTCGTTTGTTGACTTACTTATTCTTTTAACAAGTTCGTTAATTGTAAAATGAAAAGTCTTTTGTGTATTAAACAGAACTTCGCAAATTTTTATTCTTTGTTTTGTCGGTCTTAAGCCAGAACTTCTTAATTTTTCAATATATTGGCTATTATTTAACATAGTAATTTATAACTATTCTAAACTAAATCTATATTATATTTTTGCTAAATCAAGTATTAAGGATATCGAAAAATGAAAAAAAGCTCATACACTTACGACGATCTAATCAGTTGTGCTAATGGTGATCTTTTCGGTCCAGGAAACGCAAAACTGCCTGCACCTCCAATGTTAATGTTTGATAGAATTACAGAAATTAGTGAAAACAAAGGTGAATTTGGCAAAGGATTTATTGTTGCTGAATTAGATATAAAAGATAGTCTATGGTTTTTTGACTGTCATTTCAAAAAAGATCCTGTAATGCCAGGATGCCTTGGATTAGATGCTATGTGGCAGCTTGTAGGATTTTATTTGGGATGGTTAGGAAATCCTGGAAGAGGAAGAGCTCTAGGAGTTAATACGGTAAAGTTTACTGGCGAAGTTCTTAAAAATGTCAAAAAAGCAGTTTATGAGATTAATATGAAAAGAGTTCTTATAAAAGAAGGCACTACAGTTGGCTTAGCAAATGGAATTTTGCTGGCAGACGGCAAAAAAATTTACTCAACAGAAAATTTAAAAGTAGGTTTATTTAAATAATGAAAAGAGTTGTTGTAACAGGGATAGGGGTTGTTTCTTGTTTAGGAAACAATCAAGAGGAAGTTTATCAATCACTATTAAATTCAAAATCAGGAATTTCTTTTTCAGAAGAGTACAAAGAATACAATTTAAAGAGCCACGTGCATGGTAAGCCAAATATTAATCTTGAAGATCATGTGGATAGAAAATTTATAAGATTTATGGGACCAGGATCAGCTTATAATTATATCTCTATGGCAGAAGCGGTAAAAGACTCTGGTCTAGAAGAAAAAGATGTAAGTAATACTTCAACTGGTATGATTATGGGATCTGGTGGCCCTTCTATTGAAAATGTTATTTTAGCAGCTGACAAAACTAGAGCAAAAAGCCCAAAACGTATGGGGCCTTTTATTGTTCCAAGAACAATGTCTAGTACAGCATCAGCAACTTTAGCTGTGCCATTCAAAATTAAAGGAATTAATTACACAATCAGTTCAGCATGTGCAACAAGTGGCCACTGTATTGGTAATGCAATGGAAATAATTCAATTAGGAAAACAAAAAATAATTTTTGCTGGTGGAAGTGATGAAGTGCATTTTGCAATGACAGCAATGTTTGATGCAATGACGGCTCTATCTTCTAAATATAATGATACTCCAGAAAAAGCATCAAGACCTTATGACAAAACTAGAGATGGTTTTGTTATATCTGGTGGAGGTGGAGTTTTGGTTTTAGAAGAGTATGAACACGCAAAAGCAAGAGGTGCAAAAATTTATGCGGAATTAACTGGTTATGGTGCTACCTCCGATGGTTATGACATGGTTGCTCCATCAGGTGAAGGAGCAGTTAGATGTATGCAGATGGCATTAAGCACAACAAAAAATAAAATCGATTATATAAATACTCACGGAACGTCTACTCCAGTTGGAGATATAACGGAATTAAAAGCAGTTGGAGAGGCCTTTAAAGACTACAAACCAAAAATAAGCTCAACAAAATCTTTAGCGGGTCACTCATTAGGCGCAACTTCAGTTCATGAGGCAGTTTATAGTTTAATAATGATGAAAAATAAGTTTATTGCTGCATCAGCTAATATTCAGGATATAGACGATGAAGCAAAAAATTACCCAATAGTAACTAAAGTTGAAAAAGATGTTAAATTAAATGCTGTAATGTCTAACAGTTTCGGTTTTGGTGGAACTAATGCCACTTTAGTATTTGAAAAGGTTTAATAATGAGTTTGATGAAAGGTAAAAAAGGATTGATCATGGGTGTTGCTAACGAGCGATCAATTGCTTGGGGTATTTCTCAAAAACTTGCAGAAGCAGGAGCAGAACTTGCATTTACCTATTTAGGTGATGCATTAAAGAAAAGGGTTGTTCCTTTAGCGGAAAAATTAAATTCAAATGTTACTTTTAGTTGTGATGTTGAAAAAAAAGAGGAAGTAACAAAATTATTTGAAGATATAAAATCTAAATGGGGTGAAATAGATTTCGTAGTTCATGCAATTGCATTTTCAGATAAATCTGAATTATCAGGTGAATATCTAAACACAACTAGAGAAAACTTTTTAAGAAGCATGTTGATTTCTTGTTTCTCATTTACAGAAGTTGCAAAAGAAGCTTCCAAAATCATGAAACAAGGTGGAAGTATGATTACCTTAAGTTATGAAGCTAATAAAGCTATTCCAAATTATAATGTGATGGGTGTATGTAAGGCTGCACTTGAAGCAAGTGTTAAGTATCTTGCAAGAGACTTGGGATCAAAAAGTATTAGAGTAAATGCAATAAGCGCTGGACCCATTAAAACTTTAGCAGCATCAGCAATAGGTGATGCAAAATTTTTATATAAATGGAACGCTGATCATTCTTTTTTAAAAAGAAACGTTGATAATCTTGATGTTGGAAATTCTGCTTTATATCTATTAAGTGACATGGCCGGTGGCGTTACAGGTGAAATACACTATGTTGATGCTGGTTATAATAAGGTGGGAATGCCAGATCCAAAAAATATTACTTAATGGAAAAATTTATATTAAAAATATTGAATAAATATACAAAGAAGAAAGTAAAAATAAAATTTAAAGATACTTATCTTTATAAGTACTTAAATTAAATTAGGGGCGTTCTGTTGCCAGGTGCCCCCATACCCCAATCTTAATTAAATGTTTTTAGGCTCTTTTTTTAAATGCCCAACAACTTTTCCAGAGTTTTTTCCAGATTTAATAACGTATCCGCTTGTGCCATTGCCGTTAGCTTCAACAGATTTTAAATTTCGGAACATTAATTGATTTAGCCTAGCGATCTTTGAGCCTCGGCTAAACGAATTAAGAACTCTGTGCATTCTTTTCATACACACTCCTTGTTAGTTTTTCCAAAACTCGCTTTTAACCGATGCGATATCGGTCTCTTTATCACCATGAGATATGGTTAATAAAAGCTTACATTTTTAAAAAGTTATTGCAACTAATTAAAGAATATCAAACGCAAAATGAACAGAGATTTAAATGAAGTTAAAGGCGCTAAAACCAACTGAAAATATAACTGCTAACCATATAAGACCTTTTATAAAAAAGAATGCAAAGCCCCCAATAGCTAAATATTTGCCATATTTATTCTTTGATAAAATATTTTTAAATTTTGATAAAGAAAACATTAATTAGATAGCCGCTTGTTTAATAGACAGTTTAACTTTACCTCTATCAAACCCTATAACTTTTACTTTTACTTCGTCACCTTCTTTTACAACATCTGTAACTTTTGCAACTCTTTTGTCAGCTAGTTCTGATATATGCACAAGTCCGTCCTGTTTGCCTAAGAAATTAACAAATGCACCAAACTCCATGATCTTCATAACTTTACCGTTATAAATTTTGTTAAGTTCAGCTTTCGCTGTTAAATCTTTAATCATTTGCATTGCTTTATTTCTTGAGTCTTCATCTGGTGCTGCTACTGTTACTTCACCTTCATCATTGACATCGACTTTAGCGCCTGATTTTTCAACAATCTCTCTGATTGTTGCACCACCTTTTCCAATGACTGTAGCTATATCTTTCTTTTCAACAGTTATTTTTTCCATTTTAGGAGTATGTTTTCCCACATCATCTCTTGATTTAGATAATGCTTTATTCATTTCATCTAAAATATGTACTCTACCTTCTTTAGCTTGTTTTAAAGCTTGCTCCATAATTTCAAATGTAATTCCTGTTATTTTTATGTCCATTTGCAAAGAAGTAATTCCATCTTTAGTTCCAGCAACTTTAAAATCCATGTCTCCTAAATGATCTTCATCACCTAAGATATCTGATAGAACGCTAAAATCATCTCCTTCTTTAATTAATCCCATTGCTATTCCAGCTACTGGTTCCTTAATTGGTACACCAGCATCCATAAGCGCTAAAGATGAACCACAAACAGTAGCCATTGATGAAGAACCATTGGACTCTGTGATTTCTGAAACTATTCTAAATGTATATGGGAAACTTTCTTTTGTAGGTAAAGATGAATTTATTGCTCTCCATGCTAATTTTCCGTGACCTATTTCTCTTCTTCCAGTTCCTATCCTACCAGTCTCTCCAACAGAAAAAGGAGGGAAATTATAATGAAGCATGAATCTTTCACGTTGTAGACCCTCTAAACTTTCAATTCTTTGTTCATCATCAGATGTCCCTAGAGTTGTTGTAACAATTGCTTGTGTTTCTCCTCTTGTGAATAATGCTGACCCATGAACTCTTGGTAGTATTCCAACTTCACATTTAATTGGTCTTACATCAGATAAGCCTCTCCCATCAATACGATTTTTATTTTTTAATATGTCAGTTCTTACAATACCTTTCTCTAGATTTTTCAATTCATGCATAACGTCTAACTCTGAGAAATTTTCATCTTCTGAGTATAACTTTTTAGCTTTTTCAGTTACTTCGGATATTAAGTTTGATCTTTCTTGTTTATCTTTAATAGAAAACGCTTTTTTTAGATCTTTAGTAAATTCACCCTCTAATTTTTTCTTTACTTCTGATAAGTCCTTCTTTTCGACAACCCAATCAGGTTTTTTACATTCTTTTGCAAGCTCCTCGATCATTTTTATAACTGGAACAAAACCTTCATGACCAAATTTTACTGCATCCAGCATTTGTTGTTCTGTCAAACCCTTTGCTTCAGACTCTACCATCAAAACAGCATCTTTAGTTCCAGCTACAACTAAATCTAGTTTTGAATTTTCTAATTCTTTTTTGGTAGGATTTAAAACATATTTACCACCTATAAAACCTACTCTTGATGCACCGACCGGCCCCATAAATGGCATACCTGATATTGCTAGTGCGGCTGAAGATGCAATAATAGATAAAATATCGGCTTCATTTTCTTTATCATAAGAAATTACTGTTGGTAGTAATTGAACTTCATTTCTAAATTCATCTGGAAACAAAGGTCTAATAGGTCTATCAATTAGTCTTGAAATAAGAGTTTCGCTCTCTGTAGGTCTAGCCTCTCTTTTGAAATATCCACCAGGAATTTTTCCTGCAGCGTAGTACTTTTCTTGATAATTTACCGATAACGGAAAATAATCTACATCAGGATTTACTTTTTTTGCACCAACGACAGTTGCTAGAACAACCGTTTCACCACATGTAGCAATTATTGCTCCATCTGCTTGCCTTGCAATTTTCCCAGTCTCTAAACTAATTTTCTTTCCACTTACTTCAACTTCTTTTTTAAAAATTTTAAACATTTATTTCCTTAAATTTAATTTTGTTAATATATTTTTGTATGACTCAATTTTATTTTTCTTTAGATAATCCAGTAGTTTTTTTCTTTTGTTAACTGCTTTTAATAATCCAACAGATGAGTGTTTGTCTTTTTTGTACTGTTTAACATGTTTTGATAAAGTTTGTATTTTATCAGTTAAAAGAGCTATTTGAACCTCTGAGGAACCTGTGTCTTTTTCATGTAAACTTACTTCTGTAATATTTTTTTTCATAATTTTTCCTATTTATTAGCTTGTTTTATTAAATTTTCAATTTTTTCCGCATAATCAAAAGACTCGTCTTTTACAAAAAATAGTTTTGGTAAAAATTTCATTATGATTTTTTTGGACAATACTTTTCTTACAATAAAAGAAAATTCTTTTAATTTACCTATAATCTCCTCTGAATTTTTGCCCCCCAGTGGCAGTACAAAGACCTTAGCAGTTTTCAGATCAGGGCCCATTCTTACCTCTGTAACTGTAATTTCTTTTGTATTAATGCCTGGTATTTTTGCCTCATCTTTCAAAAATATCATACTTAACGATTGTTTTATCATTTCCCCAACTCTTAATTGCCTTTGAGTAACTGGTCTACCTGCATTTGCCATAAGATTAAATTACCCTTTCTGTTGAAGTAGAGCTGTAAGCTTCTATAATGTCTTTTTTTTGAAAGTCATTAAAATCTCTAAAAGATATACCACATTCAAGTCCAGCTGACACTTGCTTGGCTTGGTTTTTTTCCCTAAAAATAGTGCTTATTTTACCATTATAGATTATTGCTCCATCTCTAATAATTCTTGCTGAAGCATCTTGTGTAATTTCACCATCAATGACTTTTGAGCCTGCAACTTTACCAACTTTTGACACTTTAAAAATTTCTAGTATTTCAGCTGAACCAATTATTTTTTCTTCAATATCTGGTGTTAACAACCCAGACATTTGATTTTTTACAAAATCGATTAGTTCATAAATTATATTAAATGTTGATATTTTTACATGGTTCTGCTCAGCTATCTTTTTAGCTTCTTTGCTAGGTTTAACATTGAAAGCAATAAGAATTGCATTTGATGCCTTTGCTAAATTAACATCTGTCTCGGTAACCATTCCAACATCTGATAAGATAATCTTAACCTTAACTTCGTCATGTTTTATCAAATTTATTGCATTTTTTATAGCCTCAGATGAACCATGTACATCTGATTTAACTATAATATTTAAATCTTCAGATTTATTATCCTTGAATGCCGACTCTTGAGTAAACATAGTCAAAGGATTTTTTGATACTTTAGTTTCCTCAATTCTTGCTTCAGATAAAGATTTAGCTTCCTTTTCTGTATCTAAAACTAAAAAGTCATCTCCAGATTTTGCTGCTCCGTTTATTCCTAATATTTCAACAGGAGTAGATGGAGGTGCCTCGTTAATTTGTTTTCCAGTATCATCTATTATAGCTCTTACTTTCCCCCATTTTATTCCACAGACAAAATAGTTTCCTTTTTTAAGATTACCAGAAGTAATTATAATATTGGCGATTGGTCCTCTTCCTATATCAATTTTTGACTCTAAAACTACACCTTTAGAGTTACTACTAAAGTCACATTTCAAATCTAAAAGCTCAGCCTGTAGTAAAATAAGCTCAAGAAGTTTATCTATATTTTTTTTTGTTTTTGTTGAAATTTCAACCATTATTGTATCCCCTGACATATCTTCAGAGATTAATTGGTGTTCTAGAAGTTGATTTTTAATTTTTTGTGGATCTGCATCTGGCAAATCACATTTATTAATTGCAACTACTATTGGCACTTTTGCTGCTTTAGCATGTTTAATAGACTCTACTGTTTGTGGCATAACACCATCATTTGCTGCAACAACTAAAACCACTATATCTGTTAATTTTGATCCTCTAGCTCTCATCTCTGTAAAAGCAGCATGTCCTGGAGTATCTATAAATGTAATTTTATTATTATTTTTAGTTATTTGGTACGCTCCTATATGTTGGGTAATGCCTCCAAATTCTCCTGACACAATGTTTGTGCTTCTAATTACGTCAAGAACTGATGTTTTACCGTGATCAACATGACCCATAACAGTGATAATTGGAGGTCTATTTTTTAAGTTTTCAGACTTTGTTTCTTTAATATTTTTTATTATTTCTTCTGCTTTTTTCTCCCTTATAGGATTATGACCAAACTCTTTAACTAGATACTCTGCAGTATCAGAGTCGATTGTGTGATTAATTGTAACGGCAACTCCCATACCCATTAGATGCTTAATTATATTAGAGGATTGTTCTGCCATCCTATTCGCAAGATCCCTAATTGTTATGAATTCGGGAATATTAATATCTCTTTTAATGTTTGCGTTTGCCTCATTATCGTTAATACTTTTAGAAACTCTAAGCTCTTTTTCTCTGGCTCTTTTAATTGATGCGAGGCTTCTTGACTTAAATTCTAAATCCTCACTTAGAGCCCTCGAAACCGTCAGTTTAGTCTCTCTTTTTTTTGTGCCAAATTTTGTCTTGTTTTCTCTCTCTTTTTGATTATTTTCACCCTTAATGCCTTTTGTCGCTTTTTGCTCAGCTATTTTTCTTTTTTCATAATCGCTTAATTTTGAAGTTAGTGGCTTTGATTTAAAATTTTTTTTAAAATTATTCGAAACTTTATTTAAAGTTTTCGAAAATTTTTTATCATTAAATGAAAATTTTTTTTTAATTTCAAAATTTTGCTGAGAAACAAACGTTTTTTTTGGCTTTCCTGATATTGTTAATTTTTTTTTTTGTTTTTCCATTTTCCATTATTTAGTTATTATAAATTTTTTCTCTAGCTTTCATTATTAAATCATCAGCTTCCGCACGTGATAAAGCGAAATCCTCAAGATAACCATTAATCTTAACTTTTTCACCCTTAATAATATCAAATCCCCCAATTAACTCATCAGATGCAAGATCTGCAAAATCGTTTAACGTCAATATTTTCTTCTCACCTAATGTTAAAAGCATTCCTGGTGTTAATCCATTATGATCAATCAAATCTTTCTCTAAACCAAGATCTTTAATTTTCTTTTGTATTTCTTCTTGATTTTTTTTATGAAACTCGACAGCTCTTTCAATCAACTCTTTAGCCGTTTCTTCTTCTATTCCCTCAATTTTAACTATGTCACTTAACTTGCTATCCTTAATTAAGTCTACTGATGAGAAACCTTCGGCAACTAATAGCTGTCCTAACGTTTCGTCAACTTCTAAATTTTTCATAAGACTTTCGGTTCTATCTTTAAATTCTTCTTGTCTTTTTTCTGACTCTTCTTGATCAGTCATAATATTGATTTCGTAGTCAATTAATTTTGTTGCGAGTCTTACATTTTGTCCTCTTCTGCCAATAGCTTTACTTAAGTTTTCCTCTGTCAAGATAACATCTAATTTTTTTGCATCTTCATAAATATTAACTTTTTGAACTTCTGCAGGTGATAGAGCATTAGATACTACTACAGATATATCTTCTGACCAATTGACGATGTCAATTTTCTCTCCTTGAAGTTCATTAACAACTGCTTGAACTCTGCTGCCTCTCATTCCTACACATGCTCCTACAGGGTCTAATGACGTATCTATAGCCTTCACGCAAATTTTTGCCCTACTTCCAGGATCTCTTGCCGATGACTTAATCTCAATTAACCCGTCATATATTTCAGGAACCTCTTGAATAAAAAGTTTTTCCATAAATTTAGGATGGGCTCTAGAAAGAAAAATTTGTTGGCCTCTTTGTTCTCTTCTTACATCATAACAATAAGCCTTAACTCTATCGCCAGCTTTAATATTTTCTCTTGGTATCATTTCATTCTTTTGAATGATTGCTTCTGCTTTTCCTAAATCAACAATTACATTGCCAAATTCTAATCTTTTGACAATTCCACTAAGTATTGTATCTTTTTTATCCTTAAAATCATTAAACTGCCTTTCTTTTTCTGCCTCCCTCACACTAAAACTTATAACTTGCTTCGCTGTTTGGGCAGCAATCCTTCCAAAATCAAATGTTGGGAGAGGTTGCAATATTTCTTCACCTATTTTTTTTTCATTGTTTAAAGTTTTAGCTCTTTCTAAACTTATTTCGGTATTATTGTTCTCTGGTTTTTCAACTATTATTAGCTTTCTAAAAATTTCAATATCGCCATTTTCTCTATTTATATTCACTTGTATTTCATTTTCATTACCAAACTTTGACTTTGCAGCCTTAGCAATGCCTGTTTCCATGGAATTAATAATTAATTCCTTATCTATAGACTTTTCTAACGCCACTGCTTCTGCAATTCTTAACAATTCAAGTTTATCTGCACGTTTATTTAACATATTTTATACTCCAAAAAAAAATGGGCCGAAGCCCACTTTGATATATCAACAATGTTATAGGATTTTATAATTATTATTTTTAAATTTTCAACTTATTACTTGCTAAATATGTCTTTTTTATCAACTTTTTCCCATGAAAAAGAACCATCAGATCCTGGGTCTCTACCAAAATGCCCATAAGCAGCTGATTTCTCATAAATAGGTTTATTTAATCCTAACATCTCTCTAATTCCTCTTGGGCTCAAGTCAAAATTTTTTTTAATTAAATCTTCTACGTGCTTATTTTTTTCCTCATCATTATCAAATAAATCCACATATATTGAGAGTGGCTTTGATACTCCGATTGCATATGCTAGTTGGATTAAACACTTGTTGGTAATTTTTGAAGCGACAATATTTTTTGCCAAGTATCTTGATGCGTATGCAGCTGATCTATCAACTTTTGTTGGATCTTTACCTGAGAAAGCACCACCACCATGCGGTGCAGCTCCTCCATAAGTATCAACTATTATTTTTCTACCTGTTAAACCACTGTCTCCATCAGGGCCACCAATGACAAAATTACCAGTTGGATTAATATAGATTTCTTCTTCAGGCAAATTATTTAATAATTTTTTTGGTATAGATTTTTCAATGTAGGGTTTTACTAAATCCCTCACTTGAGACTGATTCACATCTGCAGAATGTTGGGTAGATATTACAACAGATTTTACATTTGCTGGTTCTCCATTTTTATATTCGATAGTAATTTGACTTTTAGAATCTGGTTCAATATTTTTTAATTTTCCAGATTTTCTATCCTCAGCCATTAATCTTAAAATTTTATGGGAGTAATGTATTGGAGCTGGCATCAGTTGATCAGTTTCGTTACATGCATATCCAAACATTATTCCTTGATCCCCGGCACCTTCATCTTTGCTTCCAGATGAGTCAACTCCCATAGCGATATCTGATGATTGAGCGTGTAAATGGCTCTCTATTTTTGTAGCTTCTTTATAAGTAAAACCATCTTGATCATAACCAATATCTTTGATGCAGTCTCTAACCTTATGTATTAATTCGTCTTTTTTAATTTCTGGGCCTCTTACCTCGCCAGCCAAAACAACTTTGTTTGTTGTGGTCAGAGTCTCGCATGCAACTCTAGACTGGGGTTCCGCACCTAAATAGGTATCAACTACCATATCCGATATTCTGTCACATACTTTATCCGGATGTCCCTCAGAAACTGATTCGCTCGTGAATAAGTAATTTTTTTTCATTTAATTCTTTTTAAAAAAAAAATTAAACTAGTATAAAAAAATACTAAACAAAAGAAAATCTTGTTACCATAAATACTAAAGAATGTGGGAAAAGCCCTAGAAATTGAATTAATTTCAATGCTTCCCTTTTCGGTTGAGTCAATTGTTTGGATAATTCTACCATTTAAATTTACGTGGGCTGAAATTCCATTGTTAGCAACTCTTAAAACGTCTTTACCTTCCTCGATTGATCTAAATATTGAATGAGAAAAGTGTTGAATTGGTCCTATACTGTTCCCAAACCAACCATCCTCTGAAATATTTAAAATAAAATCATAGTCTTTTTTATTTCTATTTAGTTGTCCAGAAAATATTATTTCATAGCAAATTAATGGTAAAAAAGAAAATGAATTAATTTTCAAAATATTTCTCTCGGTTGATGAGCTAAATGATCTGTATCCATGTGTTATTTTTTTTAAACCAAAATTACTTAAAAATTTTTCAAAGGGTAGAAATTCGCCAAAAGGAACAAGATTGTTTTTATCATATTTATTTTCTAGCTTAAATTCTTTATTGAATATTGCTAGTGAATTAAATATTTTTACTCCATCATCTATTGTAATACCTAAAATTATTTTTGACTTATCAGTTAGCTGACTAGAAATTTGACTAAAATTATTATCTACTTTATTTAATTCATTATTATTTAACATTCCCTCTGGAAAAATTAATAGCATATCTTTATTAAGTGGATAACTTATTTCAATCAATTCATTGATTTTTTTATCTATAGGCTCATCAACAAAAAATCTCTCTATATTAAACTTAGGTGAAATAAGTTTTATTGTCGGATATATTCGTTTCTTTTCTACCTGTTTAAACTTTTCAATTCTATAATTTCCATAATAAGAGTTAAATAGTAAAATTGTAATTGCAAATAATAGAAAACTAAATTTTTTTATTATATTAATATTGAAAAAAAATATTATTGGCAAACAATAGAAAGTGATAACTATCAAATTTAAAGAATAAGTACCAATTAAATTAAGTATTTGTAATGAACTATTAAACTCTATCAAACTAAATGAAATTAAATTCCAAGGAAATCCACCAAAAACCGTTCCTCTTAAATATTCAACAACAGATAATGTAAGTGAAAAAATAAGGACTGAACTAAAATTCATTTCGATTTTAAGGATTTTTAGCAACCAAGAAAATAGTCCGTAAAATACCGACAATAAAGAAGGAATTAATACAATAGATAAAATAATTAAATTTTTAAAGTTTTCATCAAACTTTAAAGAATTTGAAATCCAATACAGACTGGATAAAAAATATCCAAATCCGTAAAACCATCCAACCCAAAAACTGTTAATTATATTTTTATCAATATTTTTAACAAAAATATAAAATAAAAAGGGTAAAGAAAAAAAATTTAAAAAAAAATAATTATATGGAGGTAAGCTAAATGAAGAAATAGTACCTAAAATAAGTAAAATGATAATTACCAATAATTTATTATTAAAAATTTTTTCCAATTTAAAAGTTAAGTTGTTTAAATATTAAATTTTCTTTTTTATTCATTTTTTTATAGTCACGGTTTTTTAAGTGATCATAACCACTTAAGTGTAAATATCCATGTATCCACATCTTGTCTAATTCGTGGTCAAAGAAGGATTTATGAGATCTTTGATTTACTATCTCATAACTAATAGCTATATCTCCAAGATAAATTTTATCCTTTAATTTAATAGGCAATGGAAAAGATAAAACATCGGTTGGTTTATTTACCATTCTAAATTTATTATTTAATTTTTTCATTTTAGTATTACTAGTTAAAAAGATTGTAAATTCTTTTATATTTTTTTTAGAATTTAAATAAGAATTCAATTTTTTTTGTTTTAATTTAAAGTAATTTTTTATATTTTTGATTTTTTTTGTCCATTTTGGATAGTCTACTACAACATGGATTTTAATCATTTTTAGGATTTTGGTCAGAGTAAGCTTTTACAATTTTTGATACTAAGGGATGTCTTACAACATCAGTATGATCAAAATCTACTATTGATATTTCATTTAAATGTTCGAGTATCTTTTTTGACCTTTTGAGACCTGACAAAGATTTATTGGGTAAATCTATTTGTGATGGATCGCCATTAATTACAATTTTAGAATTTTCTCCGATTCTTGTTAAAAACATTTTTATTTGAGTATCAGTAGCATTTTGAGCTTCGTCTAAAATAGCAAATGAATTTTTTAGTGTTCTACCTCTCATAAATGCTAAAGGAGCTATTTCAATATCACCAATCTCAATACGCTTTTGGATTTTTTCAAAATCTAACAAATCATAAAGGGCATCATATAATGGTCGTAAATATGGATCTACTTTTTCTCTCATATCACCAGGTAAAAAACCAAGTCTTTCGCCAGCTTCAACCGCAGGCCTAGATAATATTATCCTTTCTATTTTTTTATCTAAAAGCATCGTTAAAGCAACAGCTACAGCTAAATATGTTTTACCTGTTCCTGCAGGTCCAGAGGAGATTATAATTTCACTATCTCTTAATGCTCTTACATATTTTTTTTGTTTCTCGGACCTTGGAATTACTGACTTTTTTGGGGTTTTGATAATGTATTCAATTTTATCTGTTTTTTCTTCAATCATAAATCTATTTACTGAAGAGATGATATCTTTTTTTTCAATAGCACCGTTATTTATAAATTGGTCAGACAAAAAAACAATTGCATTTTTAACAATTTCATTATTTTTTGGAGTACTTTTTACTAATATCGAATTTCCACGAGAATAAATACTTATGTTTGTAATTTTTTCCAAGTCTTTAAGATTGTTATTAAACTCACCAACAACACCCATTAATATTTCATTGTTTTTAAATATAATACTTAATGTATTGTTCTCAGAGTAAACAAATTTTAAATCACTTGAAGCTTTTTTATTTAAGAAGTTATTCAAATTAGGCCGCTCTCGTATTTTTATTTTCCTCTATTTTTCCAAATAAAGTATTACGATTAGTTTTTTCTATTTTAACATTAACTAATTTTCCAATATGCTTTTCCTCTCCTTCGAATATCACAGAATTTAAATAAATATTTCTACCAAAATATTTATTCTGATTTTTTAACTTATTTTCAACTAAAACCTCAATCGACGATCCTATTAATGCTTTATTTTTTTTTGTTTGATTATCCTCTAAAATATTTTGAATTTTAATCAATCTTTTTTTCGCAGTCTCATATTCAACTGGAATTAGTTTTGATGCTGGAGTTCCGGGTCTAGCACTAAAAATGAATGAGTAAGAATTTATAAATTTAATTTTTTTTATAAGATCTATCGTATCATTAAAATCAGAATCCATTTCACCAGGATAACCTATAATAAAATCACTAGAAAATTCTACATTATTATTTTTTTGTTTTATCATTTCATAAATTTCCAGGTATTTTTTTGCTTTATGATTTCTATTCATTAATTTTAGAATTTTGTCTGAGCCGCTTTGAATAGGTAAATGAATAAATGGCATCAATTTTTTTGAACTGCTGTAACAATCAATTAAATCTTGCGTCATATCTCTTGGGTGTGATGTTGTGTATCTTATTCTTTTCAATTCTGTAATTTTGTCTAACTCTAATATTAAATCTGATAACTTATAATTTTTATTTACATCTCTGTAAAAATAAGCATTAACGTTTTGTCCCAATAAAGTCAGCTCTTTTGTTCCATTTCTTACTAAGTTCTCAGCCTCTTCAATAATTTTTCTAAATGGCCTAGAATACTCTGGTCCTCTAGTGTAAGGCACTACACAAAAGCTGCAAAATTTATCACATCCTTCCTGTATTGTTAAAAATGAAGATACTTTACTGTCATTATTTTTAATCTTATCTAAATAATTAAATTTATTCTCTGTATCAAACTCTGTTAATTCCTCTTTCTTTTTAAAATTAAAGTCTTCAATAATTTTATTTATTTTGTGATATGATTGAGGACCTATAACAATATCTATGTATGGCTCTCTCTTAATCATTTCGTTACTTTCTGCTTGAGCAACACAACCTGCAATAATTAGAATTGGTTTTTTTTTATTTTTATAATTTTTTCTAACTCTGCCTATTTCATCATAAACTTTTTCTTTTGACTTATCTCTAATGTGACAGGTATTTAATAAATAACAATCAGCATCTAGGTGATCATTTGTTTTTAAATAACCTATGTTCTTAACAGTATCATAAATACGGTTGGTATCGTATTCATTCATCTGGCAACCAAAAGTTTTAATGAAAATTTTTTTCACAACTAATCAGATTTATTTTTAACACAATAAAGTTCTAATTTAGAGTCAACTAATTTGTATCCATGTTTTTCCGCAATTCTTCTTTGAATTTTTTCAATTTCCTCATTTGTAAATTCAATAATGTTTCCAGTTTTTATATCAATTAAGTGATTATGATCATCATTAAGCTCATACCTAGCTTTTCCATCCTTAAAATCGTGTTTCATTAAAATACCTGATTCTTCAAATAATTTTACAGTTCTATAGACTGTTGCAATACTTATCTTGTTATCTATGTCTGAAACTCTTTTATAAAGTTCATCAACATCTGGGTGATCTGACTCACCATAATTTTTTTTTGACTCTGATATAACTCTAGCAATAGTTCTTCTTTGGTCAGTCAGCTTCACGCCTTTGGCTAAACATTTTTGCTCTATTGTATCTGTCATAATATTATTTTAACTCATATAAAGTGGTTTAATCAAATTTTTTATTAATTTGTCTTTTTTTAGTAAGTCTAAAACTCTTGAATAGTTAGATTTTTCAACATCTTTTGATGAAAATCCATAAATTTTAAATTTATATATTAATTTAAGTGCTTTTAAGGTCGACAATGAAGTTCTTATACTTGAATATTTTCCAGGACCTAGATTTACTAAAACTTTATCCACTATATCTAAAGCTACCATCTTTTTATTGAGAAATTTGAGTAAAAGAATTGCAAACTTATCGAAATTTTCTCTACTGTTTTCATAATCATTGGTATAGATTTTATTTTTATCTATGATTTTGAAAACTATTTTTTCATTTGCTGCATCAACAATTAAACTTTTTTTAATTTTATTTTTCATAAGCAGTTCTACTTTTGGCCAAGATAATGTTAAATATTATTCTAATGATCATGGCGTGGTATCTATCATGTACCACAGATTTAATGAAAATAAATATCCATCAACAAATATTAAAATAGATATATTTAAAAAGCAACTCGAACTAATTAAAAATAATAATATAGAATATTATGACCCTTTGAAGTTTGATGCTGAATTTAATTATCCAAAAAAAGATAAGAAAATTTTAATTACTATCGATGATGCTTTTTTGTCCTTTTATAATAATGCTTGGCCCTTACTTAGAGAGAGAAAAATACCGTTTATATTGTTTGTTTCTACTGAACCAGTTGGAAAGCCAGGTTACATGGATTGGGAACAAATCAAAGAGGTCTCAAGTTATGATTTTGCTCACATAGGTAATCACTCACATACACATGAATACTTATTAGAGTTTTCACATGATGCTTTTAAAAACGATATAAAAAAATCAATAAAAATATTTAAAGAAAAATTAGGGTATAACCCAATTTTTTTTTCATATCCTTTTGGAGAATATAACTTAAAACAAACAAAATTTATCGAAAATAATTTTAAGTATGGTTTTGGTCAACATTCTGGCGTAATTGATTTAACAAAAAATCGTTTTGAACTTCCAAGATTTCCTATAAATGAAAAATATGGTGATTTAAAAAGATTTGATTTTTTACTTAAATTGTTCCCTATACCATATAAAAGTATAAAACCTGAAGACAAATTTGTAAATAAAACAGAAAACCCACCAATAGTTGAAATTGAATTTTTTAAAGAACAAAAGAATATTAAAAATATTAATTGTTTTTCAAATGAGGGAAATCAATGGAGAGACTCACTTATGAAATTTGAGGAAAATGTCCTAAAAATTAATTTTAGAGAAAAATTTACATTTAGAAGAGGTAGGCTAAATTGCTCACTTAAAGACGGAGATATTTGGAGATGGTTGGGCATCCAAATGTCAGTTGATGTTGATTAAATCAAATTTTTATATTTAATACTTAAGGGCATTAGTTTTACCTCATCAAAATCTTTTAGAGAATTTTGATTGATAATTTGTTTGAGTATTTTTGTATATTCTTTTCCAGTTTCGGCGTAATTATCCAATTGGTCAGCAAGTATTAAACTGTCTAATTCTTTGTTGTCATCTCTTAATTGAGCCCTTAATTGTCTAAATTTTTTATAACTAGAGTGAGTATTTAAATTTCTTTGATAAGCTCTAACGGATGCTTTTAGTACTTTAAATTTCATAACTTTGTGTTTTGTGTCACTCTCAGCTCCAGCAGGCTTTATACCATCTCCAGACCATGTCCATTGACCAAATAATGCGTTTCCTTCTAATGCGAACCTAGATGTTCCCCATCCTGTTTCTTTAGCAGCTTGTGCTATAGCAAGTGAGACTGGAACTATATCCATACGAATTTTTAGTGTAGGAATGTCTTTGTTTAAAACACCATACTGTTTGAATTTACGATTTAACCAATTTATCTCTTTCTTTGAATTTTTATTTTTGTTTAAAATACTAAATAATCTTTTTCTGTCTAATATAATAAGATTATTTTCTTCCAGAATTAACGGCAAAATAATCTTAATAAATAAATTTTTTCTTTTTTTTGAACTTTCGATTTGCTTAATTTCATTTGGTAACAATGAAAGTCTAATTGGTTTAACTTTTTTACTTTTTCTAACTTCATTAAGTGTATAATCTGTGTCTTTAAAAAGCTGCTCTATTGTAGATGCGCTTAATCTAACTGTATCTTGTGGTAATTCCTCCAATTTAAAAACATCTTCTAGAATATTAGATAAATCTAATCCCTCATCTATTTTTGATTTATTTTCTAACTCACCTCCTTCAAGAACTTTTGCAAATTTTTTATTTGATTCATTTATCTTGATATCTTTTACAGTCTTTGGATTAATTTCTGAAAATAAAGGTATTATAAAAGCTACTAGTATAATCAAAAAACTTGAAAATCCAGTTAAATACAAAGTCTTAAATTTTTCAAATCCAAATTTAAATGATGTTTTTTTTTTTACAATTATACCTTGTGAAGACAAGAACTTTTTTAGTTTTAAAAATTGATTTTCATTAAAATTTTTTTTTATCAATTTATTTAACAATATCTTTTTCAAATGGCCTCAACTTCCTTTACTTCTGGTATATAATGACAAAGTAAATTTTGTACCCCTTGTTTCAAAGTTAACTCTGCACTTGGACAGCCTGAACATGCTCCTCGAAGTTCTACTCGGACTATGCCATTTTTAAATTCTTTAAATTTAATATCGCCTCCATCCCTAGCAACAGCCGGTCTAATTTTAGTTTCCAATATTTTAATAATTTGACCCTCCACAGTTGAAGTATCTAACTCTCTCGTTTCTTCTCTTTTTGAAATAACATTTTCATTTCCATTAGCAAAATAATCATTAATAAAAGATATAATAATATGTTTTAAATCCTCCCACTCAAACTCGTTCTGTTTATTTACAGAAATGAAGTTGTCAGAAAGAAAAACGCCTTTTACTCCATCTATTGAAAGTATATTTCTAATAAGATCATTACTAGTTTTACTAATTTCTGTAATTTCTATCGGTCCAATTAAAGATACATTTTTCCCAGGAAGAAATTTTAATGAATTTGGATTAGGAGTTATTTCAGTTTGTACAAACATACGATAAATATAAGTATTACATATAATTTTTAAAGCAAATAATACTTAAAAACCAAATTTTTTCTTAATATCTTGTATTTTTTTTGATGACAATTCATAAGCTTTTCCGCTACCATCATGTAATACTTGATCAATATAGGAAGGATCTTGGTTTAATTTTTTAATCTCTTTTGAAATCGGTAAAATTTTTTCAACTATAACTTCTGACAATTTTTCCTTAAAAAAAGAAAAGTTTTTATCTTTAAATTCGTTAAACAATAGATCAATTTTTTTTCCTGATAAGGATGAATAAATCCCAATTAAATTCTCAATTTCAGGCCTAGACTTTAAATTGTTAATATTTGTTGGAAAGGGGCTAGTGTCTGTTTTTGCTTTTTTTATTTTATTAATTATTTCCGATTCTGAGTCAGTTAAGTTTATTCTGCTTAATTCGGATGGGTCTGATTTGCTCATTTTTTTTTTACCATCTTTTAAGCTCATAATTCTTGCGAAGTTTCTTTGTATTAGTGGTTCTGGAATTTTAAAGAAATCAGGCGTACCAAAATCAGTATTAAATTTTTTTGAAATATCTCTAGCTAATTCTAAGTGCTGTTTTTGATCTTCCCCTACGGGCACGTGAGTTGCATCATATAAAAGAATATCTGCAGCCATCAAAATAGGATAAATATAGAGACCAACACTTGCCTTTTCTTTGTCTTTTCCAGCTTTTTCTTTAAATTGTGTCATTCTATTTAACCAGCCCATTCTTGCGACGCAACTTAACAACCAAGATAACTCTGAATGAGCCGATACAGACGACTGATTAAAAATTATACTTTTTTTTGGATTAATTCCGCACGCTAAAAATGATGCAGCAGTTTCTCTGACATTTTGTTTTAAAATTTTAGGATCTTGTTTTATGGTAACAGCATGTAAATCAACTACACAAAATATACAGTCGTTATTTTCATTTTGTAGATCGACAAAGTTTTTTATTGCTCCGATATAGTTTCCTAAATGTAAATTACCAGTAGGCTGAACACCTGAAAAAATTTTTTTAACTCCCATACTAGTACTTTATTTTAATATCACTCAATTTGAAAGCTTTAGTAATCAATGAAATTACGAAATAAATTAAGATACTCAATATTACTATAAAAAGCAGATAAACAAATTTATAATTATTTTCAAAAGACAATTGACTATCAAAGTAAGATAGTAAATTTTGTAGAAATATTCCCATTGTTATTGTTGAAATAGTAATTCTAATAATTTGTATAATTAATTTTTTGTTAAGTTTAAAATAATTTTCCTTATGTAAGTAAATATATAATAAAATAGAATTAATCCATGACGATATTGAAGTTGCGATTGGTATAATAATAAAACCTAACTCTTTGAAATAATAAACACTAATTAAAATATTTAATAAAACAGATATAGTAGAAAAATAAAAAGGAATTTTAGTATTATCTCTTGCAAAAATAAAACTTGAAAATATTTTTATCAAAGAAAATGCTGGAAGGCCTAAAGAAAAATATAGTAAAGCTTTCGCAGAATTTTTTACACTTATTTCATCAAACGAGCCATAACCAAATAATGACGATACAATTTCCTCATTTGCAACTATCAGTGCTAACATTGCTGGAAAACTTAAGAGCAATGATAACTCTAATGATTTATTCTGTATTTTATCTATATCCACTTTTTTATTTTGTTGAATGTAAGAAGACAATTTTGGAAGTATAACTGTTCCTATTGCAATACCTGCAATTGCAAGATTTATCTGATATATTCTATCTGCATAATATAAGATAGAAACTGCACTTGCCTGGAAAGAAGCAATAATTGTTCCTACTAAAATATTTATTTGAGTTACGCCAGAAGAAAATATGCTTGGCAATAGTTTTTTGAAAAATAATTTAACCTCTTTTGAAATATTAAAATTAAATTTTAGTCTTGGTTTAAAAAAATTTTTAACAAATATTATTAAGAAAATAGCTTGAATAAACCCTGCAATTGATACACCATATGATAAAAATATAACTAGTTTTTCATCTAGAGCTTTTCCGAAAACTAATACTCCTATCATTACGACGTTTAGAATAATTGGCGCAGCTGACGCTGCGGCGAACCTATTATGTGAGTTTAAAATAGCTGAAAAAAAAGAAGCTAAACTAACAAATAGTATAAAAGGAAATGTAATTTTTGTTAATTGAGTTGCTAAGGCAAATTTTTCTGGATTAGATTTAAAACCAGGTGCAATTAATGACACAAAAAAAGGCATGAATAACTCCACTAAAAGCACTAATGCTAACAGGAAAATAGTTAAGAGATTGAAAATATTATTAGCGAAATTCTCTGATTTTCTTTTCCCTTTGACTAACTCTTTAGAATAACTTGGTACGAATGCAGCATTGAATGATCCTTCACCGAATAATCTTCTAAAGGTGTTTGGAATTCTAAAAGCAACAAAAAAAGCATCAGCCACAGGTCCAGAACCAAGAAAAATTGCAATAAGAATATCTCTTAAATAACCTGAAATACGACTTATTAAAGTATAAAAACTGAAAGTCCCAGTTGACTTAATTATATTCATAAATCATATTAGTCTTAATATTGGCTCAATTGTATACATAAATAATACCAATGAAAAAAAATAAAGTTGAACATTACTCAGATAAAGAAGCATTAGAATTTCATAATAGCAATAAATCAGGCAAGATTGAGATTATCTCATCAAAACCAATGACTTCAAAAAGGGACCTTGCCTTAGCTTATTCACCTGGTGTTGCTGCACCGGTAAAAGCTATCGCTGAAAATCCTGACCGAGCTTACGATTATACAACTAAGGGAAACTTAGTTGCAGTTATTAGTAATGGTTCAGCCATTTTAGGTTTGGGTAATTTAGGAGCCATTGCATCAAAACCTGTCATGGAAGGAAAAGCAGTTTTATTTAAAAGATTTGCAGATATAGATTCAATTGATATAGAGATTGACACTAACGATACTGAGGAAATAATTAGATCAATAAAAAATATTTCTAAAAGTTTTGGAGGAATTAATCTCGAAGATATAAAAGCACCAGAGTGTTTTATTATTGAGAGTAGATTAAAAGAAATACTTGATATTCCAGTATTTCATGATGACCAACATGGTACTGCAATTATAACTAGTGCAGCATTAATAAATGCCTGCGATATTGCCAAAAAAAAATTGGATGAAATAAATGTAGTAATAAATGGTGCTGGTGCATCTGCAATGGCATGTGCAAAACTTTTTATAAATTCAGGTGTAGATAAAAATAAAATTAAAATGCTTGATTCAAAAGGAGTTATCTATAAAGGCAGAGATAATTTAAATGAGTGGAAAAATGAGTTCTCAATTAAAACAAATGATAGAGATTTAAAGGATGCCATAAAAAATGCAGATGTTTTTTTGGGATTATCACAAGCAGGTGTTCTCAAAAAAGATATGGTAAAAAGTATGGCAAAAAATCCTATAATTTTTGCATGTGCTAATCCTGATCCAGAGATCACTCCAGAAGAAATTGAAGAAGTAAGAAGTGATGCAATTATTGCAACTGGCAGATCCGATTATCCTAATCAGGTAAATAATTTAATTGGATTTCCATATATTTTTAGAGGTGCACTCGATGTTAGATCAAAAACAATAAATGAAGAAATGAAAGTTGCAGCAGTGCATGCTATAGCTTCATTAGCAAGAGAGAGAGTGCCCGATGAAGTAGTTGCTGCTATGGGTGGGGAAAGGCCAGTTTATGGAAAAGACTATATTATTCCTTCAACTTTTGATCCAAGATTAATAAGTGTTATACCGCCAGCAGTTGCAAAAGCTGCAATTAAAACTGGTGTAGGCAGAATAGGAATTGAGAATTTTGAGAACTACTCAGAACAACTAAAAAATAGACTTGATCCAACTGTAGCTGTAATGCAAGGTATAAATTCGCAAATTAAAAAAAATCAAAAAAAAGTTGTATTTGCTGATGGAGAAGATGAGAATAATCTTAAGGCTGCTATCGCATTTAAAAAAAGTAGATTAGGAATTCCTATTTTAATTGCTAAAAAGGAGATAGTAAGAAAAAAATTGAATGAAATTGGATACGGGGAAGACTTTGATATCGAGATTATAAATTCTACTAATGAAGAATTAAGAAAAAAATATACAGAGTTTTTATTTAGAAAACTTCAAAGATCAGAGGGTTTGTTGGAACGTGACTGTGATAAGCTTATAAGAAATGATAGAGTTACTTTTGGCGCGTGTATGGTATCGTGTGGTGATGCAGATGCAATGGTTACTGGCAATACGAGAAGATATTCTGCATCTTTAGAAAAAATTTCCAAAGTTGTTGATCCAAGACCAGGAGAAATAATGTTTGGTTTAAATATGATAGTTAATAGAGGAAAAACAATATTTATTTGTGATACCACAGTAATCGAGTACCCGAATGAAAAACAACTTGCTGAAATGGCAATCTCAGCAGCTAGAGTTGTTAGGCTATTTGGATTTGATCCAAAAATTGCTTTTTTATCTCATTCTACTTTTGGTCAGCCCACCACAGATAGAACAAAAAGAATTAGTGATGCTGTTGATCTTCTTAAAAAGAAAAATGTTGATTTTAAATTTGATGGAGAAATGCAGCCGGATGTTGCTTTAGAGGATATGTTTCAAGAACTTTATCCATTTTCTGAAATTGTTGGAAATGCGAATGTTTTAATAATGCCAAGTCAACACAGCGCTGCGATTTCATACAAGATGATACAATCTATGAGTAGAGCAAAATTAATTGGACCACTTTTAATAGGTTTGGGTCAAGCTATTGAGATAGCTCCTTTAAGAAGTTCAACATCAGATATATTAAATTTAGCTTCTGTTGCAGCTTATTCAGCTGAGATAATTGATTACAAAAAAAATTAATCTTTTTGAATTCTTAAATCTTCTACTAGAAGAATACTGGCAATGACATTGTTTACGTCCAAAATAGAATTTGCTTCATCAACAACTATCTCTAATTCGTCTCTATTTCTTGCTATTCCATATATGTAGATATTTTTTTTGTAAGTATCTATTTGATAATTATTAGATTTTATATTTTTATTTACAATTAATGCTGCCCGTAATTGAGAAGTTATTAGCGTATCCTTTGCTGATTGTTTAAAATTGAATTTTTCTCTAATTTTTATATCGTTTCTTACAGACCTAGCCCCACTAGTTTCCCACGCAATTTTAGTAATCCTTAACTTTTCCTCTGGATTATCTACTTTTCCAGTAATAAATATTCTACCATCTAAAACTTTAATTTTAACAGACAAGAAATATTTTTTTTCTGCCATTGTAAGTCTAGTTTTTAAGTTTTTTTCCATGATAGAATCGTCAATTTGAGTACCTAAAGATCTTGGGTCAATCGCTACAGAAACTCCAGTTCCAAAAAAGCCTTTTGAACTAGTTCCTGAACAACTATTTAAGAAAATAAGTAATATAAAAAAAAAATAAAAATTTTTATTTTTCATTTTTAAGTTTTAGACAGAAATCATAGATTATTTTTTTTGGTACTTTTTTATTTGAAAATTTTTTGATTATATCTTTTATACTTTTATTTTTTAGCATCATTTTTATAATTTTTTTATCAGATTCGGTCAAAAAACCGAAAGAATTTGTACTTTCTTTTATCTCAGAGATAACAATTGTAAGTTCCCCTTTGTCGTATATTTTAATTTTTTTTAAATCCTCAACTTTACATCTAATGAATTCTTCATGTATTTTTGTCATTTCTCTACACAGAACGATCTCTCTTTTGTTGAAAAAATTTATTACCATCTCTAAATTTTTGATCAATTTTTTTGGTGGAATAAATAAAACTATTGAACAATCCACTTTGGAGAGAAATTCTAACTCTTTAATTAATTTATTTTTTTTTTCTTGTAAAAAACCAAAAAAAATAAACTTGTCTGAAAAACCACTTATTGATAATGAAGTTACAACTGATGAAGCGCCAGGTATTGGCGTAATTGGAATATCGTTATTTATACATTCTTGGACTAGTAATTTACCTGGATCTGAGATTGCAGGAGTTCCAGCATCAGAAATAATTGAAATAATCTTGCCTGCCATTAAGTTGTCTATAACATTTTTAGTCTTTTTTCTTTCATTAAATTTATGGAATGAGATGAGTTGAGTTCTTATGTTATAATGGTTTAAAAGTTTAATAGAAACTCGAGTATCTTCGCACAAAATTAGGTCTGAGTTTTTAAGAATTTCTAACGCCCTTATTGTTAAATCCCCTAAGTTTCCTATTGGCGTAGAAACTAGATAAAGACCTTTTTTTCGTGATTGTGATATCATTAAATTAAAAGTTTACTATATATTATATAATATGAAAAAATTACTCAATTTAACGTTTTTTATATTCGTAATTTTTATTTTTACTAATAAGCTTTTTGCGTTTGAAGAAAAGATTAAGATTGGTTTACTGTTGCCTTTAGATGGTCAAAACCATGATATTGGAAAATCAGTACTGAGAGCTGTAAATTTAGCAATTAATAAAATAGATGACCCGATTTTAGAAGTCTATCCAAAAAATAATTTTGATAATCCCGATGATAATATAAAAGCAGCTCAAGAACTATATGATCAAGGTGTAAGAATATTTATTGGACCTATTTTTGACAAAAATATTAAAAATTTAAAAAAATTTAGCGATGCAATATTTATAACTTTTTCAAATAAAGATAAAACTACTCAGAAAAATTTGATCTATGCAGGTGTGAATGCTACTTCACAAATGGCTACAATTAAAAAATTTCTTGAGGATAATGATATAGAAAAAACTATATGTCTTATACCTGAGTCAGACTTTAAAGAAGAAATTGAAAAAGGAATTTCCCAAACGAACATTAATTTAAAAAAAGTTTTTTACTACAATATGGAGCCAACAGAGATTACAAAAAGAATTGAGAAAATTACAAAGTATGACGTTAGAAAACAAAATTTGCTTGATGAAATTAAGAGGGTAGAAAACTCTGATGATCCAAACAAAGAAAGAAAAATAAAGAATCTTGAAAAAAGAGATACCTTAGGGAAATTAGGTTTTGACTCGGTTATAATTTCAGATTTTGATGAGTCGTTAAAGAGTGTTATAACATCTCTGATATACACAGATGTATCAACAAAAAAAGTTTACTTCATAACTCTCAATCAATGGTTTGATGACAGTTTGCTTAAAGAGGATAGCTCACAGAATATTTATTTTCCTTCTGTTAACAAAAAAAACTACGATAGCTTTTCTAAGTTATTTTTTAAAAAATTTAATAATTATCCAAATCAAATTTCATTTTTAAGTTATGACTTAATTGGGTTAGTTTACTATTTAACAAAAAAAAACAGTTTAGAGAATATAGATAAAATTTTTGATCAAAAAAATATATTCAAAGGTAAAACAGGTATTTTTGAGATAAAAGACAAAAAAATCAACCATGTTCTAAATTTTTATAAAGTCGAAAACGGTAAGTTTATAAAAATTTTTTAATCTTTTGAAAAGCTCTGTATCTATGGTCGATTTTATACTTTTTTTTAGGAGGCATTTGTCCAAATGTTTTTTTCGATCCTAGAGGAATAAAAATTGGATCATATCCGAAACCTTTTTTTCCAACTTTATTGTTTGATATTCTTCCATTGATGCTTCCAATTTTTGTTATAAATTTTCCACTTGGCCAGTAAATTGTTAAGGCACAAATGAATTTAGCATTTATTTTTCTATTTTTCCAATTGAGGACGTTATTATCTAATTTTTTAAATACTTTTTTAATTGCAAGATCAAAATTATTTTTTTTTCCTCCCCAGCGAGCCGAAAAAATGCCAGGTTGATTATCTAAAAGTTTTATTTCTAGACCAGAGTCATCTGACATACAAATTTGATTACTTTTCTTAGAAAAAAATTTAGCCTTTATGAGAGAGTTTTCACTAAATGTTTTTCCGTTTTCCTTAGGACTTCTTAAATTAAAGTCAGATGTCGAAAAAATTTTAATGTTTTTCGGCAATAAAGCTTTAATTTCTCTTAATTTACCCTTGTTATTCGTACCAATTAAAAGTTGTGAAATTTTTCTTGATTTCATCTGGAAATATTTATTTTACATACCATATAAATTACTATGGAAAAAGAAAACGAAAATAACTCAGAAATATCTAATAAAGAAGAAACACTAAATGATGAAAACAGCTCTAAAAGCGACAAGAAAGAGGAGTTAACTGCAGAGGATAAACTTCTGGAAACTGAAGATAAATTAACAAGAAGTTATGCTGAATTAGAAAATCAGAGAAGAAGATATGAAAAAGAAAAAGATGAAGCCTATGAATTTGGGGGTATGGCGCTTGCTAAAGAGTGCTTAAATCTGACAGATAATCTAGAAAGATCGAAGTTATCTATTATTAATGATGAAAGTCTTGAGAAAAATAATAAAGATAAAATAACTGAACATCTTGATATCATTTATAAAGATATTTTATCGATTTTTAAAAAAAATCAGATTGAAGAAATTTCTGCTCTTGGTGAAAAATTAGATCCGAACAAACATCAAGCAATGCTTGAAATTGAGGATGCAGAAAAGGAACAAGGTACAATTGTTCAAGAGATACAAAAAGGATTCACATTAAAAGGAAGGTTACTTAGACCTTCGCTTGTGGGGGTCTCAAAAAAACCTCAAAAAGATGAGGAAAAACAACAAAAAAAGGAGAAAAATTAATAATAGTTATAACTTGTAGATTAAAAATTAACACTTATATGAACATTATAATTTAAGATCATGAGCAAAGTAATAGGAATAGATTTAGGAACAACAAACTCTTGTGTAGCAATTATGGATGGTACGCAAGCTAAAGTTTTAGAAAACGCTGAGGGTGCAAGAACTACACCATCAGTTGTTGCGTTTACTGATAATGACGAGAAGTTGATTGGACAACCAGCTAAAAGACAAGCTGTAACCAATCCAGAAAATACTGTATTTGCAGTTAAAAGATTAATTGGAAGAAATTTTGACGATCCGTCAGTAAAAAAAGATATAGAGACATCTCCTTTTAAAATAGTAAATTCAGATAAAGGTGATGCATGGATCGAGGCTAAAGGTAATAAATATTCTCCATCTCAAATTTCAGCTTTTATTCTTCAAAAGATGAAAGAGACCGCAGAAAAATATTTAGGACAAGAAGTAAAAAAAGCTGTAATTACCGTGCCAGCATATTTTAATGATGCGCAAAGACAAGCGACTAAAGATGCTGGAAAAATTGCAGGTTTAGAAGTTTTAAGAATTATTAATGAACCAACAGCAGCATCTCTTGCTTATGGTCTGGATAAAAAATCCAACAAGAAAATTGCAGTCTATGATTTAGGTGGTGGAACATTTGATGTTTCGATACTTGAATTGGGCGACGGTGTTTTTGAAGTTAAATCTACGAATGGTGACACTTTTTTAGGTGGTGAAGACTTCGATAATACAATTGTTGAATATTTATTATCAGAGTTTAAAAAAGATAGTGGGATAGATTTGAAATCTGATAAGCTTGCGCTTCAAAGATTAAAAGAGGCAGCAGAAAAAGCGAAAATTGAGCTTTCTTCAGCAGCACAAACAGAGATAAATCTTCCTTTTATTACAGCGGACAAAACTGGTCCCAAACACATAAATTTAAAAATGACTAGAGCAAAATTAGAAGCACTAGTTGAAGATTTAATCAAAAGAACTGTGCCACCATGCGAAACAGCTCTTAAAGATGCAGGTCTTTCTGCGAGTGAAATAGATGAGATAGTGTTAGTCGGTGGTATGACTAGAATGCCAAAGATTATAGAAGAGGTTAAAAACTTTTTTGGCAAAGAACCTAATAAATCTGTAAACCCTGATGAGGTTGTTGCCATGGGCGCAGCTATTCAAGCTGGAGTATTGCAGGGTGATGTTAAAGATGTTTTATTGTTAGATGTTACACCTCTATCTCTTGGAATTGAGACATTAGGAGGAGTATCAACAAAATTAATTGATAAGAACACAACTATACCAACTAAGAAAAGCCAAGTTTTCTCTACAGCAGAGGATAATCAGCCAGCTGTGTCTATAAGAGTTCTTCAAGGTGAAAGGGAGATGGCATCAGATAACAAAGTTTTAGGTAATTTTGAATTAGTCGGAATTGCACCAGCTCCTAGAGGGGTGCCTCAAATTGAGGTTACATTTGATATTGATGCAAACGGTATAGTTAATGTGTCTGCTAAAGATAAAGGAACTGGTAAAGAACAAAAAATCCAAATTCAAGCCTCAGGCGGCTTAAGTGAGGATGAAATTAATAAAATGGTTAAAGAAGCTGAAGCTAATAAAGATGCTGATAAAAAGAAAAGAGAAGCTGTTGATGCAAGAAATCAAGCAGATACTTTATTACATTCAACTGAGAAAAACTTAAAAGAGCACGGAAGTAAAGTTTCTGAGGCAGATAAAAAAGCTATCGAAACTGCATGTGCAGACTTAAGAAACTCTTTAAAAGGAACTGATGTTGAAGATCTTAAAAAGAAAACCCAAGATTTAGTTCAAGCATCTATGAAATTAGGTGAGGCTATCTATAAGTCACAACAAAGCGCTAAACCAGATGATGGTGCAAAAGACAAAAAAGAAGAAGGAAAAAAAGACGATAACGTTGTTGACGCAGACTTTGAGGAAGTAAAAGACGAGAATAAAGAAAAAAGTGCCTAAGAGCTAACAACTATTTGTCTAATTAGTTATGGCAAAAAGAGATTATTACGAAGTCTTAGGTGTAAATAAATCAGCATCAGCAGATCAAATAAAAGCAGCTTATAGAAAGCTTGCTGTAAAACATCATCCAGACAAAAATAAAGGTGACAAAGCTTCTGAAGAAAAATTTAAAGAGGCTTCAGAGGCGTATCACATCTTGTCAAATACTGAGCGAAAACAAAATTATGATAATTTTGGTCATGCTGCATTTGAGAATGGAGGTGGAGGAAGAGGAGGTTTTAGCAACTTTGATTTTTCTAGTCATTTCTCAGATATATTTGAAGATTTTTTTGGTGATTTTGGTGGAGGTGGAAGAAGAAGTCGAAAATCAAATTTTAGAGGATCTGATCTAAGATATGATTTATCTATTTCACTTGAAGAGGCTTACGCAGGAAAAAAACAAGACATAAAATTTTCAACTTCTGAAAAGTGCCAAACTTGTAATGGCAGTGGTTCTAAACCAGGCACAAATGTTGGTTCATGTTCTATGTGTGGAGGTAATGGCCAAGTTAGATCAAGCCAAGGTTTTTTTACTGTTCAACAAACATGTCCTCAATGCTCAGGTACTGGTGAACAAATTACTAATCCATGTGGAAGTTGTAGTGGACAAGGAAAAAAACAAGCTTCAAAAAGATTATCAGTAACAATTCCGAAAGGTGTAGATGATGGAACTCGAATTAGATTATCTGGAAAAGGTGAAGCTGGTTCTAGAGGTGCATCAAGTGGAGATCTGTATCTCTTTATTAATGTTTACTCACACGATTTATTTAAAAGAAGTGAAGAAAACTTATTTTTTGAATGCCCAATCTCTATCGCAGATGCAGCGCTAGGAGCATCTATAGAAATACCAACTATAGATGGAGGAAAAGCAAAAATCAAAATTCCTTCTGGAACTCAAAGTGGTAAGCAATTTCGTTTAAAAGGTAAGGGAATGCCTTTAATGAGAGGTGGTGGAGTTGGTGATTTATATGTGCAAGTAAATACTGAGGTCCCTATTAATCTTAATAAAGAACAAAAAGATCTTCTTGAAAAATTTAGAGAAATAGAAAATGAGAAGTCTAACCCAAGTATTAAAAAGTTTTTTCAAAAAGCAAAAAATTTTTGGAAAAATTAAATTAAAGTGAATTTTATAAGTCTTGAGGTAATTGTACCAGTAATAGCCTTAATTGGTGTACTTGTGCTAGTTTTACCTGGTTTTATTCAAACCAATTATAATTTGAAGATTTTAATTAAGAACTTTTCAATATGGATTATAGTGATAGCAATAATTCTAATATTTATATATTTTATATTATAAATATTAATTAATTATTTTCTGTGCAGATATCTTTGATAACTGGAACACTTGAACAGTCACCACATTTAGTTACTTGAACTAAACAACCACTATCAAGTAACTTTACATCAACAACTCTATCGCATTTAGAGCATACTGATGAAATAGTTAATCCGCATTTTTTACAACTAAATTTTTGTGTTTGCATAAATTTAAGATAGGAAAATAAAAATATTATTCAAGAAATAACGTATAATATTGATTATCATTATCACAAAAAAACCAATTAAAAACATCTCTTTAAAAAAATCTTTATGAATGATAATCATTATCAACAAAATCTTTATATGAAAATAAATTTAACTATTACAGGCTGTATGGGAAGGATGGGGCATCAACTTATTAAGTCCTCAAATAGGAATAAAAACTTTAAAATAGTTTCACTCACTGAAAACTTTAAAATTAATAAAAAAATAAATAATATTTTACCTGAATTTAATAACGTTAATTCTTTCAAAAAAACTAATGTCATTATAGATTTTACAGTTCCTAAATGTACCCTAGAAGTACTTAAAATTGCTGCAAAACTAAAAAAAAGAGTTGTTATAGGCACTACCGGTTTTACTAAAAATCAAGAAAATTTAATAAAAAAATATTCTAAGAAAATTCCAATACTAAAAGCTGGAAATATGAGCTTAGGCATTAATTTATTGATGTATTTAACAGAAATTGCCTCCAAATCTCTTGGAGATAATTTCTTAAGTAAGGTTTTTGAGATTCACCATAAACACAAAAAAGATCACCCATCTGGTACAGCTCTGATGCTTGGAAAAGGAATAGCTATTGGAAAAAATAAAGATCTAAATAGATTGATCGGAAAAAAATATCTAAATAAAAAATCTTTTCCTTATGGGAAAAAAATAAATTTTAATTCGAGGAGAAAAGGTGAGGTAGTTGGTGAGCATGAGGTAAAATTTTCCAGCGGCAAAGAAATTATAACTTTAAATCATGAGGCATTTGATAGAGCTTTATACTCTGAGGGCGCTCTAACTGCTGCAAAGTGGTTGATGAAAAAGAAACCAGGCCTTTACTCTATGCGAGATGTATTGAACTTTAAATGAGTTCAAAAAATGCTGATAAAATCAAAAGAGCTAAGATAGTATTAAAAATACTTAATAAAACTTATCCACGGATTAATGTACCACTTGAAAGTAGAAATGTATTCACTTTATTAATTTCTGTACTTTTATCTGCACAATGTACAGACGTAAATGTTAATAATGTAACGAAAGATATTTACCCAAAATATTACAAACCAATTCATTTTGTAAGGCTTGGTAGAAAAAAAATTGAGAGGTTGATAAGGAGAATAGGAATATTTAGAATTAAAGCTAAAAGTATTTATTACTTGTCTAAAACTTTATTAGAAAAATATGATAGCAAGGTTCCAAGTAGCTTCAAACAATTAGAGGAACTGCCAGGAGTTGGCCACAAAACAGCAAGTGTAGTTATGTCTCAAGGTTTTGGTTACCCTGCTTTCCCAGTTGATACTCATATTCATAGACTTGCTCAAAGGTGGGGTTTAACGAATGGCAAGAATGTTATTCAAACTGAAGAAGACTTAAAAAGTCTATTTCCAAAAAAATATTGGAACAAACTTCATTTGCAGATTATTTTTTATGGTCGAGAATATTGTAAAGCTCGCGATTGTTACGGTATTTCTTGTAAAATTTGTACGAGTTGTTATCCTAATAGAAAAAAACCAATTAAAACTAAAAAGGCTTAGCATGAAAATATTAGGTATGGGAAATGCAATTGTAGATGTAATTTGCAAAGTTGAAGATGATTTTATTCAAAAAAATGGTCTTACTAAAAGTACGATGAAACTTATTTTTGAAGAAAAAGAATTTAAACAACTATTATCTAATTTAAAAATTGAAAAAACTGTTTCCGGTGGATCTGTTGCAAATTCTATAGTTGGTCTTTCACAACTTAAAAATAAAGTTGGTTTCATCGGTAAAGTGAGTGATGATGAGTTAGGTGGAAAATATGAGGAAGGTCTTAAACAAGAAAATGTCCAATATTTTTACTCAAAAAAAAAAGAAGAATTGCCAACGGGTACTTGTTTGATTTTAGTAACACCAGACTCAGAAAGGACAATGTGCACTTTCCTTGGAACAGCGGGTAAAATTAACGAGAATGATGTAGATACAAATGCCATAAAACAAAGTGAGATTATTCTTTTAGAAGGATATTTATGGGACGAAGGAGATCCTAAAAAAGCTTTTGATAAAGCAATAACTAATGCAAATAAAGTTGCAATGTCCTTATCAGATCAATTTTGTGTTGATAGACATAAGCCTCATTTTTTAAATTTAGTCAAAAATAAATTAGATATAACATTTGCTAATGAACAAGAAATTATTTCTTTAATTGATGCTAAAAATTTTGATGAGGTAATAAATTTTGGAAAAGGACTAAAAAAATTATTGGTTATTACTAGGGGTGAAAAAGGTGCGATTTCAATTAATGGTGATGAAGTTACCGAGTGTGATATTCAAAAAAATCTAAAAATAGTTGATCTGACAGGTGCTGGAGATTTATTTGCAGCAGGATTTTTACATGGTCATGTTAACGGTTTATCTCAAAAGGAATGCTTGGAAAAAGGCACAAAAATGTCCTCTAAAGTTATTCAACAAATTGGTGCAAGAATTTAAAAATTATTCTTAATGATTGATTTTGCTGTAATAGGATCAGGAATATCAGGTGCTACTATATCTAATAAATTAAACAAAAAATATTCTGTTAAAGTTTTTGAAAAAGCCAGAGGGGTTGGTGGGAGAAGTTCTTTTAAAAGATTTAAGGGCAAGATTGGGTTTGATCATGGACTTCAATATCTTTCTCCAAAATCAAGTGAGTTCAAAACCTTTGCTAATAAACTTATTAGAGAAAGAGTTATTAAACCTTGGAAGGGCAATCATGAATTTTTAAATGAAAGGGTGAAAAGAGATAAAAAACACCTAAAATTAATAGGAGTGAGGGGCAACAACGATATTAGTAAACATTTATTAAAAAATATTAATTGTAATTTCCAATCAGAATTGTCAGAGATACAAAGACAAAAAAATTATTGGTTTTTGAAATTTAAAGATAATAACAACACTTATGCAAAAAACTTAATCATAACTGCTCCATTTCCCCAAGTAAAAAAGCTAGCTTCAAAGTTCGTAAAAACAAAACTTTTTAAAAATAAAATAAAAATGAATTCAAGTCTTACAGTTTTATTAATGACTAATAAAATTGATAGCAGTGTGAGTAGTTTTTTTACTAATGATGATATTTTAGGTTGGGTTTCGAATGAAAATTCAAAAAAAAGATTTAAATATAATAAAGATTTATGGGTCCTTCAAAGCACTTATGAATATGGAAAAAAACATACTGATAATTATAGAAATAAAAAAAAGTTCTACACAAAGGTTTTCATTAAAAAATTTAAACAATTAACTAAATTAAAAATAAAAAAAATATATTTCACACATATTCACGGATGGAAATATTCATCTAATTCAAAACCACTAAAAATTAAAAGTTACTGGAACAAAAAACTAGGACTTGGAATTTGTGGTGATTGGTTTGGAGGACCAAGATTAGAAAATGGATGGATAAGTGCAAATAGTTTATACAAAAAAATAAAGGTAAAAAGTTTGGAATAAATTTAATTATGCAATCATTTTTTTTGAAAAATAATGTGTATGGAAAAGAAATTTTTTTCTTATTTGTCCTTTACTTAACTTTAATAGTAAGCTTCATTTTTGGTGAAAATTCAACAGGCGGAGCAATAAAGGACTATATCAATCAAAAGAATGCAAGCCAAGAATTTGCCTCGGATTTTTTAAAAACTTTTTATAAATACGACACATTCGGAACAAGACATTCTCCGGTTTTAATAATTCTTTTATCTTTCCTCGAAAAGTTTAAATTATCTGATGATTTAATTAGATTAATTCATCTTCATTTAAGTTTATTTTTACCTTTTGTTTTTTATAAGTGTTTAACTGTAAAATTTATTGAGGTAGATAAAAAAATACTTTTTTTTTTATCAAGTATTATTTTTTTATCTCCCACATTTAGAAGTTTAGCCATTTGGCCAGATAGCAGATTACTAGGTCTAACTTTATTTACACTGAGTATTTATTATTTTTTAAAGTTTGAAGATACTAAAAACTTTAAATTTGCCATTTATAATGTGATTGCTCTAGCTTTTAGCGCTTACGTAAGTCCAAACTTTTCAGTTTTTTCAATATTTTTTCTACTTAAATTTACCAATCATTTAGGTTTTTTTTCAAAAAAAATTTTATCTATAATTATTATAAATTTAATTTTAGCATTACCTGCTTTTTACTACATTTTTGTTCTCGATATAAATTTTTTAATACAACCGGCTGCAATAGGTATAGGGGAAAATGAAAAAATAATTTTTAGTAATTTGTTTAATGATATTTTAATCACTTTTTCAATTATTTTCTTTTACTTAATACCTTTTATTTTTTTAAAAATAATTAGAGTGAATGATATTATAAACATAAAAAAAATTCTTGCATCTTTAGTTATTTTTTCAATTTGTGTATTTAATTTTGACTATAATTATTCTTATAGCGGTGGTGGTATATTCTTCAAATTATCTAATTATATTTTTGACAATAATTATATATTTTATTTTATTTCTTTTTTTGCAATTCTAATAGTCTTTTCGATATTTTCAAAAAATTATGTGAATTTTTTTCTTTTTGTGTTAATTATTTTGAATAACCCACAATATACAATTTACCATAAATATTTTGATCCCTTTTTATTTATAGGTTTTTTTACAATTTTTTATTTAAATCTTGATTTAGATAGAATATTTCACGCAAAAAACTATTTGCTTATTATTTTTTATTTCTTAACTTTTTTAATTATAAGTAATTTAAAATCAATATTAATAGTCTAATATTTTTATTATAATGTTATAAAACTATGTCGAAAAGATACAGTGGAAAATCATTTAAAGATTCAAGTGTAATGAAAAAAGCCAAATTAACTCTAAAAGAAAAAAGAAAATTAAAAAAACAAAAGAAAAAAAATAAAAGTTGATAAATAAATTCCTAATATCTTTTTATATATTCATAGTTAGCTCAGTTTTGATTAGTTGTAGTGAGACTAGTAAATTAGAGAATATAAATAAAATTCTGCTGTTTGGAGATAGTTTAATGTCTGGTTATGGTTTAAAGGAAAACCAAGGACTTTCTATAATACTAGAAAATGATTTGAAGGATGTTGGATATAATATAGATATAATTAATGGAAGTATTTCTGGAGATACTTCAGAGGACGGATTAAATAGAATTGAAGAATATTTATTTGATAATGATATTGATTTAGTTATTTTAGGATTAGGTGCAAATGATATGCTTAGGAGAATTGATCCAAATCAAACAGAGAGTAATTTAAGAAAAATTATTGAAATTATAAAAACTAACAATATAGATATAATTTTAGCGGGCATGAAAGCGTCTCCAACAAACGGATTAGCATATAAAAAGAAATTCGATGATATTTTTCCAAGCCTAGCAAAGGAATACGATCTAAATTTAATCCCTTTTTTACTTAAAAAGGTAGCTTTAAACCCAAAACTAAATCAAAGTGATGGAATTCATCCTAACTATGAAGGTGCTAAAGTGATTTCAGAAACAATAAAAGAAAGTATAATTAATTTAGATTAGTAGGGGCGTTCTGTTGCCAGGTGCCCCAAACCCCAAAGAATTTATCCTTTAAACATTTCTAATGCTTTATTGAGAAGATCTACTGATTTTTTGTGATCACCACTGTCGTGGGCCTTCATTCCAGCATCTCTTAATTCTTGAGCTTCTGCAATTTTTGCATCAAGGTTTTTTGCCATCATTGGACATGAACCTGCAAATGCAGAACCCGAAAATAATACAAAAGATAAAATTAACACTAATTTTTTCATAAATATCCTTCTGTTTATTTAGATATGGTTATTTATGTGTAAATTTTAAGCAACAGAGTGTCACACTGATTAAGCTATAAAACCAAAGATATTAAATATATACAGTCTGCATGTTTATAGCGATGAATAGATTTAAGATAGTCCTTGGTAAGGAACAAGACTTTGAAAGTGTTTGGAAAAATAGAGATACTCATTTAAAAGGCGTACCAGGCTTCAAAGAATTTCATCTAGTTAAGGGAAATACTAACGAGGAATTTACTTTATATGCATCACATAGTATATGGGATTCAAAAGAAGACTTTATTAATTGGACTACATCAGAAGCCTTCAGGTTAGCTCATAAAAATGCTGGTCAACATCAAGACCTCTACTTAGGTGCTCCTAATTTTGAAGGATTTGAAGTTGTTTTATAATGATTGAACAAAGTATTACATATTTAACTGCAATACTTTTGGGGATTATGCTTTTTTTTTCATTTGTTGTTGCGCCATCTACATTTAGATTTTTAAATGAAGAATATGCTAGAAAATTTATAAGAGGTATATTTCCTTTATACTACTTACTTAATCTAAGTGTCAGTCTAATCGTTGTTTTATTAATCACTTACTTAAGTGATTTTAGTCTTAAATTTTATTTAATGCTGTCTATTTGTATTTTATTCTTTATTTCTAATTTTTTTTTAATGCCATTAATAAATAAATTTAAAGACAATGGGAAAGAAAAGTACTTTAAAATATCACATTTTGTGTCTGTATTTATAAACTTGGTGCAAATGATATTTCTATTAATAATATTGATAAAATAATGAAATCTAATTTAGATAAAAGAACTTTTATAAAATTGCTTGGTATTTCATTTTTTTCTTTTTTCTTAATGCCATTTAAGTTTGCAAAAGCTGTTACCAAAAAAGTTATAAATGAAAATCTCACTAAAAAACAAAAAGAAATAATGTTTAATGAAGGAACAGAAAGGCCATTTACTAGTGATCTTTTGAATGAAAAGAGAGAGGGTTTTTACCATTGTGCAAACTGTGGTGCAAAATTATTTGCATCAACTGCTAAGTTTGATAGTGGAACTGGTTGGCCATCTTTTACAGAGGCTTTACCAGGTGCATTTAAAACTAAAGTTGATTACACATTTGGAATGAAAAGAATTGAATATCATTGTGCAAATTGTGGTGTTCATCATGGACATGTTTTTGCAGATGGTCCTAGTGAAACTGGAAAAAGATTTTGTAATAATGGTCTTTGCTTGATATTTAAACCATCAAGTAGCAACTAATCTATTTTTTTTTTCTTTTAAAACTACCTTTGCCCTTTTTGGGTTTGATTATTCTAGGTTTATATTTTTTTGTGAATAGATCTTTTTTAAGCGGATTTTTTTTACTCATTAATTGTGTATCCATCCTTCTTACTTTGAATAAATGTATCATCATTAAATTTGTCTTTTATCTTTTTTCTTAATCTGTAAATATGCGTCTCAACTGTATGAGTTTCTAAATCCTCTCCGTATTTCCAAACTTTTTTTTGAAGAATATCAACCTTGACTGGTTTATTTTCATTTTTAAGAAATATAATAGTATCAATTTCTCGTTCAGTTAATTTTAATTCATTGTTAGATCTTTTTAGTACTCTTGAATTAATATCTAATATGTATTTATTTAAATTGATATTTGATTGGGCGGAGTAATTTTGTTGTATTAATCTTGCGTTTAATTGATCAGTTAAATTTGAGATTTTTATTGGAAATTTTGTAATAGAATGAATTTTTTTTTCATCTGTTTTGTCTTTCAATGAAGAAAAGTCTCTCTGATTAACTAAAATTATTGAATTATCTAAAAATTTTTTGTCTTTCTCAATTTTTTTTATTAAATCCTTTTTTTCATTAAAGTAAAAAACTTCATAATTAAAATAATCTTTAATTTCTATAATAATTTTATCTAATTCTGGTATATTTAAAATATGCAGTTTTTTAGAATGCATTAAATAATATTATGCTATTAAAATTAAAAGATAAAGAATACTTAATCGTTGATGAATTTAAATTCAAATGCTCTATTGGCAAAAAAGGTTTAAAATCGAATAAAATAGAGGGAGACAATTGTACCCCAGTAGGAGTTTTTAAAATTGGTAAGGTCTACTACCGACCAGACAGAATTAATAAACCAGAAACAACTTTAAAAACAAAAATAATTAAAAAAAATATGGGTTGGTGCGATGATCCTTGTAATAAAAATTATAATAAAGAAATTGTTTTAAATAAAAAAAATAAAGGTGAAAAACTTTTTAGAAAAGACAACTCTTATGATATTTTAATTGTTATAGAATATAACACAAAAAAAACACAACCATTTAAAGGTAGTGCAATTTTTATTCATTTAACAAAAAATTATAAACAAACCAAAGGATGTATTGCTCTTAATAAAAATGATTTATTAATATTATTAAAAATAATAAATAGAAAATCAAAAATTAAAATTTGTTAACTTCTTGCACCAAATATTTTTGAACCTATTCTGATAAATGTTGATCCTTGTTTTATAGCCTCCATATAATCATCGGACATACCCATACTTATATCTTTTAAATCTAAATTTTCGGATAATTCTCTCATTTTTATAAAAAAGGTTTTAGAGTCTTTGTCAAATGGTGGGATGCACATCAGGCCAATTATATTTAATTTATATTCCTCAATACATTTTTTATAAAAATTTTCTAAATTACTTACTTCAATCCCACCTTTTTGAGGTTCTGCACCAATGTTAACTTGAATGAAAATTTTAGGCTTAAAATTTTTTTTAGTTTGTTCTTCTGCGATCTTGCTTGCTAATTTAATATTATCTAGTGAATGTATATAATCGAATAAAGGTAATACATATTTAACTTTATTGGTTTGCAATTTACCTATTAAGTGCAAATTAATCTTTGGAAAATCCTGTTTGATACTAGTCCATTTTTCCATTGCTTCTTGTACTTTATTTTCACCAAAGTCAACGTGTCCCTCGTTAATAACTGGTAATATATGACTAATTGGGAAAGTTTTAGTAACTGCAACTAATTTAACATTTTTTTTATCTACAATTTCTTGCTTTATTAAATTAAAATTTTTTAATACGTTTTCCATATGTTTAAATCTATTTACTATTATATAGACAAATTTAATAAAGAAGAAATTTATAAATTAAATAAGTCAATAAGTATAATATATAGAAATTATTCAACCAGACTTAATACAAGTGATATCTTCAAACTAGTTAATTTGTGCAAGAAACAAAGAAGAAAAGTTTATATATCTAATAATTTAAAATTAGCTTTGAGATTTAATTTTGATGGAGTTTATATTCCTGCATTTAATACAGCTTTAAGTTACAAAAATATTCCAAAAAAAAATTTTGAAATAATAGGGTCTGCACACAATGTTAAAGAAATTATTAACAAAGAATGTCAAGGTTGTTCTAAGATTTTTTTAAGTCCAATATTTAAAACCAAAAAAAATTTAAGTTATTTGGGAGTTACAAAATTTAATAAAATTAAGTTGTTTACCAAGAAAGCTGTCATCTCTTTAGGTGGAATAAATGAGAAGAATATTAAATATTTAAGAATGTGTAATGTAGAGGGTTTCGCGGGGATATCTTGGATAAAAAAAAACGGCCCAAGTATAAATACTGGGCCGTTTTAAATTTTAGTAAAAAATTAAATTAGAACGCAAGTCCTAAAGCAATTTCTGTTACTTTTGAATCATCAGCGTCTTCATCAAATGCTGGATTTGTTACATCCATTTGATAAGCTTTGATTGACATACCACCCATTGAGTATGCAAATTGAAGTGCTTCAACTTCCATATCAACATCAGCAATTGCAGTAGCTCCTGTAGCTGCTTCTGACTGTGGATTGTATGTTTCTGTTGACTCCGTGTAAGAAATCGAGAAATTTTCGTTTACGTTAAACGCAATACCAATTTGATTTCC
>CACIWH010000004.1 GCA_902590295.1 uncultured Pelagibacteraceae bacterium
TTTTTTAAATTTTATTGATGTTGATTTCACTCCTATTATTTCATCATCTTTAATATCTTGAAATCCATATATAGTGTCGTAGGCTAATGTCCAAAATATGGCCCCAATATAAAAAATTATTGGAATATAACTAAATTCTGGTTTTATTGAAAACCAAGCAATAATAATTCCATAATTAAAAGTAAATCCCAAAAACAATTGAGGCCAGTATGTATATCTTTTCATCAATGGATAACTAAAAGCAAAAGGCATTGATGCCAAACCTAATATAATAGTTATAAAATTAAATTGTATTAATATTAGAAATGCGAGTGAACATAATATTGCTACATACACTAAACTTAAATTTACAGATATATTCCCTGACGCGATTGGCCTATTCTTAGTTCTCTCTACAAGTATATCATACTTCCTATCTAGAATATCATTTACAATACAACCCGCAGACCTCATTAATGTTGCGCCTAAAAAAAAATAAATTAAATATAAAATATATTGTGAATAACCATTAGAAAAATCATTTATTAAAGTAAGACCCCAAGAACAAGGCCAGAATAATAACATTATGCCTATAGGTTTTTTAATCCTAATTAAGTCAAGAAAAAGTTTAAAATCTTTCATTATAATTTACTTGTAAATAACAAAGCATCGATTCATAATCAAACTGATTCGTATGGATATTGATTATACAGTCACTGCTTTAATGTTTCCCGCAATTCCTTTGATCATGGGAGTTTATAGCAACAGGTTTCATACACTTAGCAATCTCATAAGAAAAATTCATGATGAACATGTATTTGAAAAACATACCCCACCTGAGTGGAGAGACCAACTTATTAACTTAAACAATAGGATAAATGTATTAAAATATACAATTATGTTTTCTGCTTTTGGATTTTTGTTCAATATGTTAACAGTCTTTGCTTTATATTTAGAAAAAATATTTGTTGCTAGAATAATTTTCGGATCATGTTGCTTATCTATGATGATATCTATTGTTTTTTTTATCAGAGAAATACAAATATCTACCAAGGCCTTAAAGCTACATATTTCTGATATGGATGTTCAATTTAAGGAGTAATTATTGCAGGTCCCAATATTTTACGTCCCTCAAGATCTTTATGTGCCTGTATTGCATCTTTAAGGTTATACTTTTTAAATATTTTAACTTTAACATTCCCATTTTTTACCATTTGAAATAGTTTTTCAGATGCCTCATCTAACTCTTCCCTGGTAGCGGTGTAATGTGCAATACTTGGCCTAGTTAAATATAAACCTTTTGGAGCAATTAATTTACCAACATCAACTGGATCTAGTTTTCCGGATGCATTACCAAAAGAAACCATCATTCCTCTCATTTTTAAACAGCCTAAAGAATTTTCTAAAGTTACCTTTCCTACCCCATCATATACGACTGGCAACCCTTCATTATTAGTAATTTCCATAACCCTATCTTTAAAGTTTTCTTTTGAGTAATTTATTACTTGATCACATCCGTATTTTTTCGCTAATTCTATTTTTTCATCAGATCCAACGGTTCCGATAACCTTACATCCTAAACTTTTTGCCCATTGACAAAATATTTGACCAACACCTCCAGCCGCAGCATGAAATAATATTGTTTGACCATTTTTAACCTCATAAGTTTTGTGTAACAAATAAAAGGTTGTTAAGCCTTTTGTCATTAAACATGCAACTATTTCAAGATCAATTCCCTCTGGAACTTTGACCAAATTTTTTGTTGGATATATTCTGTGAGAAGAATAGGAGCCTAATGGTGCAGCAGCATAGGCAACTTTATCACCTTCTTTAAAATTTGAAACATCTGCTCCAACTTTTTCAATAATTCCTGCACCTTCTAAACCAATTCCTGAAGGTAGCGGTACAGGATATAAACCTGATCTATGGTAAGTATCTATAAAATTTAATCCTATTGCAGAGTGTTTAATTAGCACTTCACCACTCTTTGGATCTTCAAGTTTTAACTCTTTATATTCAAGAACTTCAGGGCCACCAGTTTTTGAAAAAGATACACTATGCATTATTTAACAAATGTACCATTATGATAGTCATTAACAGCATCTAAAATCTCTTTTTTAGTGTTCATCACAAATGGACCACCTCTTGCTATTTCTTCATTTAAGGGTTTTCCAGATATGAGTAGAAATTTAGAATCTGATGTTGCTTTAACTTTTAAGTCTTTTCCATTATCAAGTAGTATCAATGTACTATCTTTAATTTTATCGTGCACCTTGCTTCCAATTTTTATTTCTCCATTAATTAAATATATAAAAGAATTGTGTGTCTCAGGAATATCAATCTCAAACTCTTTATCTTTTTTAAGCTCTACATCAAAATAAATAGGCTCTACATTATGACCCTTTACTGGACCTTCTGCTTTTTCAAATTTTCCGGCTATAGTTTTTACTTGCTTGTCTTGATCTTTATGGATGCTCATTTTATCTGCCTTAATAAAAATATATTCAGGCTTGCTCATTTTTAATTTAGCTGGCATATTTATCCATAACTGAAATCCATGAAGTTTTCCCTCTTTCATGGCCGGCATTTCAGAATGAATAATACCACTTCCGGTTTTCATCCATTGGACATCACCAGCAGTCATTTTCCCTTTGCCGCCAGTACTGTCCTCATGTTCAAAATCTCCATTTAGCATATATGTAACAGTTTCAATTCCTCTGTGTGGATGTGGAGGAAATCCTGCAACATAATCCTCACTATTTTCAGAACCAAATTCATCTAACATTAAGAATGGATCATAATAATTTGGCTCAACACCGATACTTCTTTTTAACTTTACACCGGCACCATCTGATGCATTAGTTGGTTTTACAATTTTGCTTACTTCAATCATTGGATTAATTGTTTCCTTTAATAACAAAATATAAACTTATCAGAAAGAGAAATATTTGCTCACTAGTGAAAAGTTTTGTTGTAAAAAACCAATCTGGATGGCCAATAACAAATACATTGATCATTATGATTGTAATAGTAAAAGCACTTAATCTTGTTAGAAAATTTCCAATTGGTCCTTTTATAAATCCACTTATAATTAATAATATTCCAGATCCAACTTCTGATATAGCAACAACAGACGATAAAAGTGGCGATAAACCAAAATATTCTATTAATCCAGTTGGCGGTAAAGGAAACTTAAAATATCCATGTATAATAAATGCTACACCTAAACCCAATCTTAAAAACCAAGGTGCAATAAAATTTAATTTACTAAATAAGTTTTCCATAAGTTATTTGTTATGAGAGCCATCACAAAATGGCTGATTTTTAGTTTGTTTACAAGCACAAAAAAATAATTTTTTTGTCACATCAGCTTTAAAAGCTATTGGTTTAAATTCGGTTCCTTTATGTGAGCCATCACACAATGGTTGTTTTAAACTTTTTCCACAGCTACACCAAAAATAAGATTTTCCTTCTTCAACTTCCAAAGCGATCGCACTATCTCCTGCTCTAATAGGTTGTTTCATTTTTTTAAAATTAGTTTTAATAATTCATTAAGATTATTTATTTCATTATGAGGAATATAATCAAGTTTGTCAAAAATATTTTTGTTTCTGTTTAGCCAAATAGCATTGAAACCAAAATTTCCAGCACCAGAAACATCCCAAGTATTAGCACTTAGAAATGCAACTTCATTTTTTTTAACTTTATACTTTTTTATGGGCATATCATACACTTTTTCGTCTGGCTTATAAATTCCAACTTCTTCAATTGAAAATATATCATCGAACATTTTTTCTAGATTATTACTTTTTACCAACCCATCTAGGAGATTGGGAGTACCATTTGAGAGTATTGAAATTTTATATTTTTTTTCTTTAAGATTTTTTAAAACTTCTTTTACTTCTGGAAAAGTATTTAAAATTTTATAAAGATTTAACAACTCTGATCTCATATTAGGATCAATTTTAAATGCTAACAAAGATTTATCTAAACTATCTTCTGTAACTTGCCAAAAATCTTTATGCCTTTTCATCAGACTTCTTAACCAAGTATACTCTAACTGAGTGGTTCTCCAATAATTAGCAAAGCTCTCCCATTTATCACCAATTTTTTCTTTACATTTTTCTGCAGCAGAATTTACATCAAAAAGAGTGCCATAAGCGTCAAAAATTATTACCTTAATTTTTTTCATAAAAAAGTTTAGTATTACACTATGAACAATATTAGATTATTTTTCAAAGAAAGTTTATCTAATAATTTAACTGGTAAATTAAATAAAGATCAATCCCATTATTTGTTAAAAGTTATGAGAATAAAAAAAGGTGATTACTTTAATTTATTCAATGAAAATGGAGAATGGGTTGCTCATCTTGAAAGTATTAAATCTGGATTTATAAATTTTAGACTTGGAAAACAAATAAGATCAAAAGAACATAAAAATGAGTTATGGCTTGCTTTTTCCCCGATCAAATCAAACTTTTTTAATTTCATGATACAAAAATCTACAGAATTAGGTGTAACAAAATTTATTCCAATTATTTTTGATAGAACAATTGTTCGAAAAATAAATCTAGATAGGTTAAGAAAAATAATTGTTGAAGCAAGCGAACAGTCCAATCAGATAAATATTCCTAGCATCGAAGAACCAACAACATTAAAAAAATTTCTTAATAAAAATAAAGAAAATATAAATCTAATTTTAACAGATTTAAATTCAAAAACTAAAAAACTAGATAAGGATAAATTATTATCAAAATCTAATTGTGTAATCATTGGCCCAGAGGGAGATTTCTCAGAATCTGAAAGAGTTGAAATTGGAAAATTTAAGGGTATTTATAAGTTGAGTTTAGGTGAAAATATATTGAGGGCTGAAACAGCAGCAATATCAGCATTATCTATAGTAGGTTATGAGTTAAATTGATAAATTGTCGCGAAATCTTAAGTGTAATTTCTATAAAATCACTTTATATAGTTTTAAAGATGCAAAAAACTTTTTTTATATTATCAACGTTAATATTGTTACCTTCAAAGGTATTTGCAGATCAACCTAGAGATTGGCAGCTTGGATTTCAAGATGCTGCCTCACAATCAATGTACGAAATAGTTAGTTTTCACAATTCGATTTTACTTCCAATAATTATAGCGATAAGTGTTTTTGTTTTATTTTTGATGGCTTATGCTTGTTTTAGATTTAGAGAGTCAAGAAACCCTAATCCTTCTAAGACAACCCACAATGTTGCTATTGAAGTTCTTTGGACTTTAATTCCCTGCTTAATTTTAATAGTGATGGCGGTCCCATCTTTCAAAATTTTATATTCACAAGATACCATACCTAAAGCTGATGTAACTATTAAAGCAATAGGCTATCAATGGTACTGGGGTTATGAATATCCCGATGAGAATATAATTTTTGACTCTTATATGATTGAAGACAAAGATCTATTACCAGGTCAACCAAGATTATTAGCGGTCGATAATGAAGTAATTGTACCCGTTAATAAAGTAGTAAAAGTTTTAATCACTGCTAATGATGTATTACATGCTTGGGCACTACCCGCTTTTGGAGTTAAAAGAGATGCTATGCCTGGTAGAGTAAATGAAACTTGGTTTAAAGCAGATAGAGTAGGAACTTTTTATGGCCAATGTTCAGAGCTTTGTGGAATTAAGCATGCTTTTATGCCAATCACAGTAAAAGTTGTAACAGATGAGGAATATCAAGAGTGGCTTGATGAAGCCAAAATAAAATTTGCAAAAGAAGAAGTAACTAATCAAAATAATAATTTAATAGCGAGTAAATAAAATAATGAGCACTGTAGCTACACATCACGATCATCACACACCAACCGGATGGAAAAGATGGGCGTACTCAACAAATCATAAAGATATTGGAACTATGTATTTAATCTTTGCAATTATTGCAGGATTAATTGGGACTGCGTTTTCAGTTTTAATGAGAATGGAACTTATGCATCCAGGAGATGGCATTCTAGGTGGAGACTATCATTTATATAATGTCTTAGTTACTGGACATGGATTAATAATGATTTTCTTTATGGTAATGCCAGCAATGATAGGTGGATTTGGAAATTGGTTTGTACCAATAATGATAGGAGCTCCCGATATGGCATTTCCTAGAATGAACAATATTTCATTTTGGCTATTACCTGTTGCATTCATTTTATTATTATCATCAATTTTTGTAGATGGACCTCCTGGAGCCCAAGGTGTTGGAGGAGGCTGGACAATTTATCCGCCACTATCATCTAAAACAGGTCAACCAGGTCCTGCAATGGACTTAGCAATTTTAAGTTTGCATGTGGCTGGAGCTTCTTCAATCCTTGGAGCAGTAAATTTCATAACTACTATTTTGAATATGAGAACTCCGGGAATGACACTTCACAAGATGCCTTTATTTGCATGGTCAATTTTAGTAACTGCATTTTTATTATTATTATCATTACCAGTATTAGCAGGCGCAATAACAATGCTCTTAACAGACAGAAATTTTGGAACCGCGTTTTTTGACGCTCAAACAGGTGGCGACCCTACACTGTTTCAACATTTGTTTTGGTTCTTTGGCCACCCAGAAGTTTATATACTTATCTTACCAGGATTTGGAATGATAAGTCATATAGTTTCAACATTTTCAAAAAAACCAGTTTTTGGATATCTAGGTATGGCTTATGCAATGGTTGCAATTGGCTTTGTAGGATTTGTGGTTTGGGCCCATCATATGTACACGGTTGGCTTAGATACAGATACTAAAGCTTATTTTCTTGCAGCGACTATGATTATTGCAGTCCCAACAGGAATTAAAATTTTTTCATGGATTGCAACAATGTGGGGAGGATCAATTTCTTTTAAAACGCCAATGCTTTGGGCACTTGGATTTATATTTTTATTTACTGTAGGGGGTGTAACTGGGGTAGTGCTTGCTAATGCGGGTGTTGATACAGCTTTACATGATACGTATTACGTTGTTGCACATTTTCATTACGTTCTATCTTTAGGTGCAGTTTTTGCAATATTTGCTGGATGGTATTATTGGTTTGGAAAAATGTCAGGATATCAATATTCAGAGTGGATGGGCAAACTCCACTTCTGGTTAACCTTTATAGGTGTGAACTTAATATTTTTCCCTCAACACTTTTTAGGTTTAGCAGGAATGCCAAGAAGGTACGCAGACTATCCAGATGCATTTGCTGATTGGAACTACATTTCTTCAGTCGGCTCATATATATCAGTAGCCGGTGTAGTAGTATTTCTAATAAATTTATTATACTCATTTATTACTAAGAAAGCCTCATCATCTAATCCATGGGGGGAAGGGGCAACAACACTTGAGTGGACAGTGCCATCACCGCCAAATTTTCACACTTTTGATGAACTACCTAAAGTGGACGTTTACCAAGGAGCAGAGAAATCTAAATCTTAATTTAAAAGTAATTAAATGAACGCTCTAAACTCATTATTAAAAAGAAATCTACTTGGTGAGATTAAACTATTTAATGGTTTAATTGATCTTATGAAACCTAGGGTGATGTCCTTAGTAATTTTCACCTGTGCGGTAGGATTACTTACAGCACCAAATCAAATATCAATCTTTGATGCAATTATAAGCATAGGTTTTGTTACATTGGGTGCTGGAGCAGCTGGTGCTTTGAATATGTGGTATGAAGCGGATCTTGATAAATTAATGTCAAGAACATGTTTAAGACCAATCCCCACTGGAAAAGTAAACAAGTCACAAGCTTTAATTTTTGGATTATCTTTAACTTTAATTTCAATTTATGGATTGTATTACTTTTCAAATCTTTTATCTGCCTTTATACTTTTTTTTACCATTTTCTTTTATGTTGTTGTTTATACAGTTTGGTTAAAAAGAAGAACGCCTCAAAATATTGTAATAGGTGGCGCTGCAGGCGCATTACCTCCAGTTATAGGCTGGACAATCGCAACGGGCAATTTATCATTAGAAGCAATTTCGTTTTTCCTAATTATATTTTTCTGGACACCCTCACATTTTTGGGCCCTTAGTCTCTACAAAGCAGAAGATTATAGATTGGCAAAAATACCAATGTTACCAGTTATAAGTGGAGTACAAAATACCAAAATAAATATACTTATTTATTCGCTAATTTTGTTGCCAGTATTGTATTTGCCATACCATATTGGTTTTGTAGGAAACTTTTTTGCATTATTTTGTTTACCTTTAACAATATATTATAACTATATCTGTTTTGATCTTTACAAAGACGAAAAGCACAAATTTAATATTTTAAAAGCCAAAAAGGTTTTTAGTTATTCGATAATCTATTTGTTTGCAATTTTTGTATTATTTTTAGTTGATAATTTCGTATGATGGAAATTGATAAAAAAGTAAAAAAGAAAAATCTTTTAACAGGAATTGGACTTGTTGTTTTTATAATCTTATTATTTATTTTCACTTTGTATAATGTTGGTGTATTTGAGAGAGTAATATGATATCAAAAAAAAAATTAACACCTCTATTACTATCTTTCATATTTTTGTTAATGTTAGGTATGTCATTTGCCGCTGTTCCGTTATATGACCTTTTTTGTCGTGTAACTGGTTTTGGAGGTACAACGCAAATTTCTAAGGATATACCAAAAATCGTAATAGATAAGCCCGTATCTGTAAGATTGGATACCAATGTTCAAACTGATTTATCTTGGAACTTTAATACTGAAAACAACTTGGTTGATGTCAAACCAGGCAAAGTTTACAAAGTAAACTTCGTAGTTGAGAACTTTAGTAAAGATCCTACTAGTGGTGTTGCAAGTTATAACGTTTCTCCATCTTCATTCGGTCCATACTTTAACAAATTAGGATGCTTTTGTTTTGAAAAACAAACTTTAAATCCTGGAGAGAAAAAAAGTTATTTCATGACTTTTTATCTTGATCCAGAAGTAGTAAATGATCCAAAAACAAAAAATGTAAGTGATGTTACTTTGTCATATACTTTCTTCTCATCAGATTATTATAAACAAACTAAGGTAATAAAATAAATGTCTGCAAAAGATCAAAAACATGATTACCATCTAGTAGACCCAAGTCCTTGGCCAATTTATACTTCATTCGCAACGTTAATAACTGCTATTGGTACCGTCTATTATTTTCACTCAAAAGTTATGTGGGCTATGCTTTTTGGTTTTGCTCTTTTAATTTATGGTGCTTTCATGTGGTTCAGAGATGTTGTTAATGAAGCAGAACATCAAGGACATCATACCCCAGTAGTTCAAATTCATCATAGGTATGGAATGACATTATTCATTGCGTCTGAAGTCATGTTTTTTGTTGCCTGGTTTTGGGCTTATTTCGATGCAAGTCTTTTTCCAGGTGAATTTGTAGGCAATGTTTGGCCTCCAAAAGATATTGAAACTTTTGATCCTTGGGACATTCCTTTAATTAATACTTTAGTTTTGTTGTTGTCAGGTACAACGGTAACATGGTCCCACCACGCTTTACTTGAAGATGATAGAAAAAGTTTTATTCAAGGTTTGTGGCTCACAGTTATATTAGGCGCATGTTTCACTGCATTGCAAATTTATGAATATCAGCATGCAAGCTTCAATTTCTCTGGTCATATATATGGTGCAACATTTTATATGGCAACTGGTTTCCACGGTTTTCATGTTTTAGTTGGAACTATATTTTTAGCAGTATGTTTATGGAGAGGTAAACTTGGTCATTTTAATAAAGATCATCATTTTGGCTTTGAAGCGGCAGCATGGTATTGGCATTTTGTTGATGTAGTTTGGCTATTTTTATTTGCAGCAATATATATTTGGGGCAGTTAATTAATATTGAAAAATAAATTAGCATTTTCATTATTTGTATACTTTTTTATTTTAGTATTTTTATCATTAGGCGTTTGGCAAATGATAAGACTTGATTGGAAGTTAACATTAATAAAACAAATTAATCAGTCATTAGATAGTGAACCATCTGAATTTAATGGCACAAATTTAACAAATTTTAGAAGTATAAAATTTGTAGGTAAAATTGACTATAATAATCAGATTTATCTTTACAGTTTAAATGAAAAAGGAGCCCCAGGTTTTGATTTAATTAATCCTATTATAATAAACAATAAATTTTTTTTAGTTAATCGTGGATGGGTACCTAGAAATCAAAAAGGTAAAAAATTTCAATTAAACGATAAAAATTTCACAGCAATATTAAAAGAAAAATCCAAATTCAATTATTTTAAGCCCGAAAACGATTTAGAGAATAATTATTGGTTTACACTAAATGATGAAGATTTAAATAAGTTTACAGGAAAATTATTTCCTAATTATATAATTTACTTGAACAATAGAGTTAATGATAAAAATTACCCTCTTCAAAAAAATATAACAGCAAATATTTCAAATAATCACCTAAAATATGCACTGACATGGTTTTCATTAGCGATTTCAATATTTTTAATATATTTGTATTTTAGGAAAAAAAATTATTGATGAAATATATAAGCACAAGAAATAGTTCAGAAAGTTTACCTTTTGAAAGTGTCTTTATTAAAGGCCTTGCTGATGATGGTGGACTTTTTTTACCAGAGAAAGATTATAAATTTGATGAAAAAGATTTGTCAAAATTACAAAGCATGAGTTATTATGAGCTTGCTACTGAAATCGTTCACAAATTTACCGGAGATTTCATTGAAAAAGATATTTTATACGAATTGGTTAAAAAATCTTACTCATCTTTTAGATCAGAAGAAGTTGTTAAATTAAGAAAAGTTGGAAATTTCAACATATTAGAATTATTTCATGGCCCAACATTGGCTTTTAAAGATATCGCTATGCAATTAATTGGTAATTTTTATGAATATTATCTGTCAAAAAACACAAACTTTATAAATATAATAGTTGCAACATCTGGCGATACTGGAGCAGCCGCAATAGATGCAATAAAAAGAAAAAAAAATCTTAATATTTTTGTTCTTCATCCACATAATAGAATTTCTTCAGTTCAAAGAAGAATAATGTGCACTGTTAAAGAAAAAAATGTTTTTAATATAGCCATAAAAGGTAATTTTGATGATTGTCAAAACCTTGTTAAATCAATGTTTGTTGACCAAAATTTCTCAAAAAAGATTAATATGTCTGGTGTTAATTCAATAAATTGGGCTAGGATAGTAGCGCAGACGGTTTATTATTTTTTTTGTTTCTTTTCATTAAAATCCAAAAAGTTAAATTTTTCTGTTCCCACAGGAAATTTTGGAGACATTTATGCAGGATATCTTGCAAAAAAAATGGGTCTACCGATAGATAAATTAATTGTTGCAACTAATCAGAACGATATATTGCACAGAGCTATTTCTAAAGGCGATTACACATCAAAAAAAGTTTCTGAAACTTTTTCACCTAGCATGGATATACAACTTGCTAGTAATTTTGAGAGACTTATATTTGAGATACAAGGATGTAATTCAGACAAAACAAAAAATATAATGGCTAAGGTAAAAGAGAATAATTACAAATTAGATGAAATTTCTTTAAATAAAATTAATAAAGATTTTTTATCGGAAAAACTCAATGAGGATGAAACAATTAATGAAATAAAAGAGGTGTTTAAAGATCATAGTATAGTTTTGGATCCACATACTGCTATAGGTTATGGAGTTGCAAAAAAGCTTAAACAAGACAATAACTGTGTAATCTTATCGACTGCACATCCCAGTAAATTTCCTGAGGCTATTAAAAATGCATTAGGTAAAAATGAAGAACTTCCTCCAGAATTAAGAAATGTATTAAAAGAGGAAGAAAAATTTGAGATTATAGAAAATAGCTTAGATCAAGTAAAAAATTATATTCTAAAAAAGATAGATGAAAATAAAAATTAACGAAAAACTTCCAGATAGTGAAGTTTTTCAGCTAATTAACGAAGAACCAGTAAAGATTAGGATTTACAGTTTGTTTTCAAAAAAAAAGATTATTTTATTAGGAATGCCGGGAGCGTTTACTTCAGTTTGCTCTGCGAAACATTTACCAAGTTTTATTAACTTTTCAAAAAAATTTTATGAAAAAGGAGTTGACCAGATTTTTTGTATTGCAGCAAATGATCCATTTGTAATGAATGCATGGGGCAAAATAAATAAGGTTGAAAACAATATTATGATGTTAGCTGATCCTTTTCTAAATTTTACAAAGTCAATAGGTGCAGAAGTTGACAAGTCGGGGAGGGGACTTGGCTTAAGGTCAAATAGATACACCATGCTAATTGACAATTTAAATGTTTTAAAAATTCAAGAGGAAAAAGAGACTGGAGTTTGTGATATCTCAAGTGCTGAGAATTTTTTAAAATTATTATAGGCCAGCTTCTTTTCTAGCTAATAAATCAACTTCATTATTCAAATCATTATCTGAATGAGCTTTAACCCAAACCCACTCTATAGAATTCTTGGAAGTTAAATTGTCTAATTCAAGCCACAAATCTTTATTTTTAACCTCTTCTTTTTTTGATGTTTTCCATCCATTAATCTTCCATTTTGTTATCCATTCAGTTATTCCATGCTTTACATATTTAGAATCTGTATAAATTTGAATTTTATCTTTCGTACTAATATATTCTAATGCTTTTATAGTAGCTGTGAGTTCCATTTGGTTGTTTGTTGTTAAATCTTTTGAGCCTTTTAAAATTTTTTTTTCATTATTCTTGAAAATTATCGCAGCCCAGCCACCCTTCCCAGGATTTCCAATACATGAACCATCTGTATAAATTTTAATCATTATTTAATATAAGAGCTAAAAGAATTAATTTTTTTATGAAAAGCTAATTTTTGAATATATTCTCTCGGATCCTTTTTTTTAATAATTGCTGATTTTGGAGTATTTATATAATCATACGATCTAGTAGCCAGATATCTAAGTGCAGATCCTTTACAAAGTATATTTAAACAATCTTTCTCTTTTTTTTGCAATTTTCTTATTGTTTCGTAACCCTTAATCAATTGTAAAGTTTTGCCTCTGTCATAGGAAAATTTTTTTTTTCTCTTATTGAAACATAAAGCGTTTATGCATGTAGCTAACTCGTAGGCCTCAAAATCATTAGATGAAAAATAAAAATCAATAAATCCTAAAAATTTTCCTTTATGAAAAAATATATTATCTATAAATAGATCACCATGTATTATGTTTTTGGGCAATGTTTTTGGCCACCCTTGCTTAATTTCCATAAACGTATTTTGCATCTCCGAAGCTAAATTTTTTGAAAGTTTATTAATCTTATTTTTATTTATATCATCTAATAATTTTTTTATTTTAACGGGGGAAAAAGAATTTTTCCTGTGTAATTTAATTTTTCTTGAGGCTTTGTGCATTATACCGATATTTTTACCTATCACGTATAAATCCTTTTTTTTTAATTTTTTCTTATCTTTACCTTTTAAAAAACTGACTAGGCAGGCTTTTTTAGACTTTAAGTTAAATAAATAATTTCCTTTTTTATTTTTAAGCGGACTAGGACATTTAATTTTTAAATTTGATAATTTGTCCATTAGTTTCATAAAAAATGGAAGATCTGTCTTTTTAACTCTTTTTTCAAATATCGTTAAAATAAACTTTTGTTTTTTAGTGGAAATAAGATAATTAGTATTTTCTATTCCTTCTTTTATTCCATGGTAACTAATAATTTTTCCGATGTTAAAAAAATTTTGGATGTTATATATATCTTTTTTATTTATTTTGGTAAAAACAGCCATTAATTTAGCATACCGGGGATCTTAAAAAATACATTTTCCTTAACAATCTCAACTTCTTCGATTTGAACCTCGTATTTTTCTTTTATTTTACCTATAAAATCTTGCACAATTATTTCAGGTGCTGATGCTCCAGAGGAAATACCGATAGTTTTACATTTGCCGATTTTATCTAATGGTATTTCACTTTCTGAATGAATTAATTCAGACTCATTGCATCCCGCTTTACTAGCAACTTCAACTAACCTTTTTGAATTAGATGAATTTCTACTACCAATTACAAAAAACATATCACAAAGTTTAGCAATTTTTTTTACTGCAGCCTGTCTATTTGTAGTAGCATAACAAATATCCTCTTTTTTTGGCTCATTAATTTTTGGGAACCTTTTCTTTAAACATTCTATTATTTCTTTTGTGTCATCTACAGATAAGGTAGTTTGTGTAATAAATGATAACTTTTCATCTTTTTTAAAGATGATTTTTTTTACATCTTCTATTGTTTCAACAAGCGTAATACCATTTTCTGGAATTTGACCCATAGTTCCAATTACTTCTGGGTGTCCCTTATGGCCAATTAATATTATATGATATCCACTTTTGTACATATTTTCTGCTTCTCTATGAACCTTTGACACCAAAGGACAAGTTGCATCAACATATTTCATATTTAATTCCTCTGCTTCTTTTGGAACTTTTTTAGGAACACCGTGTGCAGAAAATATCACAGGCCTAGATTTATCTTTAATCTCGCTAATCTCCTCAACAAAAATTGCACCAATTTTTTTTAAACTTTCAACAACATGTTTATTATGAACAATCTCATGCCTCACGTATACAGGTGAACCAAATTTATCAATACTTTTTTTTACTATTTCAATTGCCCTATCTACTCCTGCACAAAAGCCTCTTGGAGATGCTAAATAAATTTTTAATTCACTTTTTCTCATTTTTTTCTAAAAGATATTCAAGTAATATATGCGGAAAGGTTAAAGACGCCAAACCAATAAATATAATTTTCGATACAGCATTATCTAGTACATAATAATTTTTTAAAATTATTAAAGATATTATAAATAAAATAGCAGTTAAAATTGTTAAAGGTATTGCTTTTAAAGTGAATTTTTTTAAACCCTCTATTAGTGATTTTTTATTAAGTTCGTTAGACAGTTTAAATGAATGTCTAGTTGAATGCAAAAAACAAAAATAAATTGTAAAAGCCAACAAAGGATTTAAAAAGAAATTTAAAATTAAAATTGAGATATAGTCCATAAGTAGTAGAGACTTTATCTCAAAATTTTTATTCAATGAGATTAAAATATTTGCAATAAAGCTTAATAACAAAATTGACCAAAGAAAGACATTGTTTATCAAAAAGCTTTGAGAAATTTCAAAATTTAAATATTCAAAAATAGCTAGTGTCTCGGATTTATGGAAAATTAATGGAGCTACAATAATCACACACCCCTTTAAGAAATATATCAATTCAAAATTAGACGAGCTATTAATGAATTCTGAATCTTCTTTACCGAAATGATAGCTTGCCACTATCAAAAATAACATTAATATTAATTTTGGGAATATAAGCCAAAATATAATTACAGATAATCCGACAAAAATATATGAAACATAAAATAATAATAATGTGGACCTGTAGTTATAAATTTTTAGAAGTTTAGCACCTTTAAGATGATCAAGCGCACCGTGTGATATACCCAAACTCAATATTAAAAATAAGCAAATAATAAAAGGGTCATCATCTCTTAAAAATTCAAATGCTGATAAAAAAATACATAAGTTAAAGAAAATTAAAGAATGATAATAATTAATCTTATTCATTATATTAAAAAATATTTTTTATAAATAACCATTTTGGCATTTTAAGAATTACTGTTAGGTCATCTAAAATATTACTTTTATTCGACAAAAATTTAATTACTGATCTTGAAGGCGCTTGAAACATATTAAAGAATATACTTGGCATTTTTTCTGGGTATCTATTTAAAACTTTTAAAAAAATGTTATCTAAAAATTGGTATTTCCTTCCGATATCATAAATTTTTGCTTTTTTAATATTGTCTATTTGATTAACAATATATCTAGAATGATCTTGAATATTTAAAAAGGTATATCCTGTGCTTAATCTTGTCATACCACCAGCTGATCCTATATTAATTGTATTATTCTTTTTTTCAGATTTTGGAAAAAACAACGGTATTGCTCCTTGCTCTTTGTATTTAATTTGATAATTTTTAATCTTTAAAATATTTTTAATATAATCTTGAATCTGAGTATCGTAATCATTTAACGTATTATTGTTTAGTTTAGACAGCCAGGTTGTTTCAATCAATGCCTTATTTTTTGCAAAAGGAAGAGTGTAAAAAAAGTGAACATTTTTTCTTTGATCACAATTAAAATCCATTAAATTAAAAATTTCATCATCAAAAATATTTTTTTCTGTTTTTATTTCCACACCTTTAAAGTGTTGCCAAAGACTTAACTCACTATTACTTTTAGGTGGAATGCTATTGAATATTATAGAGTTTTGAATATTAAGATTCTCAGTATTTTTGTAAAATTTTATATTTTTATTTAGACTTATTCGTTTAAGAATTTTTTCGTAAAAAAGGCCGCTATCAATAGTTTGATAAGGATAATCTTTATTTTTAACCTCGTGATGGCCTGTTTCTGTATTTACTGAAAAATTATCCCAACTTTTGATAACACAATCCTCAAAATTGTGATCCATAACCTTCCAAAATGACCAAGTCTTATCTCTTTTATAGTCACTCCTTGTTTCTATTATAGCAAGAGTTTTATCTTTCAACTTGTTTTTAGTATCTAGTTCATACGCGAGAGATAAGCCAGCGCATCCGCCTCCAATAATAATGTAATCAAAATCTTTCATTCAAATTAATTTCCTTACCAATTTCCATGTGTTCTTCATTAGTTAAATGAATATATGACTTAGAGAATATTAATATAAATAGATCAAATATACTAAATAATGTCTGTTTTATTTTGCCAATTTTATTTACAAAAATTTTTCCAGATTTATTATAATTTTCTAAATCTTTTTTCCTTAATATATTATTTCCAATTTCTCTATAAACTCTACGTGCAACCAAAATTGCAAATCTATTTATCAGAGGAATTTCTTTAATCGATTTAAAAGAGCTTTTATAAAATAGTTCAGCTATACCTAATGTTTCTTTAATTTTTATAAAATCATGATCAATATATTTTCTATTTCTACCGCTATCCTCCACAACGTCTCTTGCTATATTAGTTAATTGCATTGCTATACCAAGATCTACTGCGGATCTGAGTGCAATTTTTGAATCTACTTTTAGTATTTTTGCCATCATTATTCCAACTGTGCCAGCAACTCTGTATGAATACACAAGTAGCTCCCGTTTTGTTTTAAATTCAATACTTTCTTTAATATCAGACTCAATACCATCAAAAAGATCCAGAACTATTTTTTCTGAAATATTGAATTTCTTAATAAGATTGTAAATATTTTTAATCAAAAGATTTTCAAAGTTTCTTTCAATGAAATCTTTTTTTATTTTATTAAATTTTTGTTTTTTTGAATCCAAAGACGTGTTTTCATCCGCTATATCATCTAAGGTTCTACAAAAATCATAAAGACTCGATCCATTTTCGAACGTTTGTTTAGCTAAAAAAAAACCTGCCCAACTAAATGATTTCGCGTGAGTTGAGATTAGGTTATTTGACATTACAATATTTTATCTAATACTTTAGCAGAAGATAGTACACCAGGCACTCCTGCACCAGGATGAGTACCTGCACCAACAAAATATAATCCTTTGTAAATTTCTGACTTGTTGTGAAAACGAAAATATGCAGATTGAGTAAATTTCGGCTGTATTGAAAAACCTGACCCAAACTTTGTATTTAAATCATTTTCAAAATAATCAGGAGATAAATAAAAATCTTCAACTATATTTTTTTCAAGATCTGGTAATAAATCATTCTGCATTTTTCTTATTACAAGTTTTTTAATTTTTTCTCCTTCTATAGACCAATCAATATTTGATTGATTATTTGGAACAGGCACTAAAACATAAAAACAATCATTTCCCTCAGGAGCCATTGATTTATCTGTGGCAGTTGGCCTATGTAAATAATAACTTATATCATCGTTTAGTTTTTTCTTACTAAATATATCATCAAGATGTTCTTTGTACTTATTTCCAAATTTAATAGTATGATGCTCAACATCGTTATAAACTTTTTTTGTTCCAAAATAATAAACAAACAAACCCATTGAATAATCCATTCTATTTCTTTTCCAATTGAAAAATAAATTTCCTTTTTTTTTATTTAATAATTTTTCATACACCCCTGGTGGATCAGCGTTACAAACAACATTATCTGCTAATATTTTTTCACCGTTATTTAATTCAACACCTTTTATATTTTTATTCTTCTCAATAATTCTTTTAACCTCTGCTCCTTTAACTACTTTTATATTTTCTTCTATCATTAAAGTTTCTAACCCTTTCACAATATTTCCTGTGCCACCCATGGAGTAGTGAATTCCCCATTTTTTTTCAAGATATAATATTAATCCGTATATAGATGTTGTTGTAAAAGGGTTTCCTCCTACTAAAAGCGGATGCATACTAAATATTCTTCTTAGCTTTTCATTTTTGATATATGAAGAAACAAGTGAGTAAACAGATTTGTAACTTTTTAGTTTTAGCAAAGATGGAATTTGTTTGAGCATAAAAAAAGGTTTATTAAAAGGTACATCAGAAAGCTCCATATAACCTTTATCAAAAATTCTTTTAGTAAAATTTACTAGATCAAAATAGCCATCCACGTCATCATTAGAAACTTCTGAGATTTGTTTCTTCATTTCTTTCTCATTCCCAGAATAATTAAATTTATAACCATCCTCGAATACAAATTGGTACCAAGTTTGCAATGGTTTAATATTTAAATAATCTTCTGCCTTTTTTCCAAATAATTGAAATAATTCATTAATCAAATAAGGCGCTGTAATTACAGTAGGCCCAGCATCAAATTTAAAACCATTCTTTTCAAAAACTCTTGCTCTACCACCTAAATCTTTATGTTTTTCAACTAAAGTAACTTCATGTCCTTTAGCTTTAAGTCTCAAAGCAGCTGATAATCCACCAAATCCTGATCCAACTATTACAGTTTTCATATTGTTAATTTATATTTTTTTGAATTCGAAAGTAAGAAAATATTTAGTTTGATTTTAATTTTTTTAGAGCTTCTTTACTTTCATCAATATTTTTCTGGAAAATGTTATCTAATTTAGACTTATCTATAGTATTTTTTATTATTTTTTCAACCGAGATGACCGCAATATCTATAGACGTGTTTTTTATTTCTTTTATTGCCTGTTCTTTCATTTGAGTAATTTTTTCCTCAGTCAATCTTTTCTTAATTTCTGCAGATTTGTTAAATTTATCTTTCATTTGTTGAACCATAGCGTCAGCGTCTTTCTTAGCATTTTCTATTATAACTTTTGTTTCATCCGAAGCGCTATTAAGTTTTGATTGGGATTGATCTAAAAATACTTTCGTTTCTTTTCTTAATTTCTCACTTTCATTAAGCTCATTTTTTATCTCGGCTATTAATTTATTTAGGTTTTCGTTTATTTTTACAGGAACTTTTAAATAAATTAAAACTCCAAAAAATATAAAAAAAGATATTGCTACCCAAAAAGTTGCATCAAATACCATTATTTGCCCTTTATAAGTTTGACTTGCTCATTAACTATTGCTGAAACGTTACTTTTATTTACCTCTACTCCAATTAATTTTTGAATAATTTCAGCTGCAGTATCTGCAGCAATTAGACTTATTTTTTCTGGAGATGATTTTTTTAGATCTTTTATCTCATTTTCAGCATCTTGAATTTCAGAATTAAGTTCGCTTTCTATCTTTTCTCTTTCTTTACCTAAATCTAATTGAATTTTTTCTTTTGCCAAATTAAAAGTTTTTTTGGCTTTATCTTTAGCATCTGATATTATTTTATCGTATTCTTTTAGATTTTTTTCACTTTTTATTTTTTGATTATCTGCAATCTCAATATTTTCCATAATTTGTGATTTTCTTTTCTCCAAATTATTTCTTATTTTTGGTAGTATAAATTTAGATAATACAATAAATAAAATCCCGAAGGTAATAGTTAACCAAAATATTTGAGAAAACCAAAACTCTGGATTTAATTGGGGCATACCCCCAGTCTCAGCACTTATAGCAATATGGTTAAAGCTAAAAAGTGCATACAAGTAAATTATTATTTTTTTCACAAACTTAATTTAAAATGCGAATAAAATAATCAATGCAACAACAAGTCCAAAAAGTCCTGTAGCTTCAGCCAAAGCGAAACCTAATAATAAATTAGGAAACTGTTTTTGGGCTGCAGACGGATTTCTCATTGCGCCAGATAAATAGTTACCAAAAATAATTCCGATACCTACTCCAGCACCAGCCAAAGCAATTGCTGCAAGACCTGCTCCTATCATTTTTGCTGCTTCTAGTTCCATATTTTCCTCCTTTTTAATGGTGTAAATTTAATGCATCATTTAAATAGATACATGTTAAAATTGCAAAAACATAAGCTTGAAGAAAAGCAACTAATAATTCCAAACCTGTTAATGCAACAGAAAAGCCTAATGGAAGCCAACCTCCCAATAAACCAAGACTTACTACAAAACCCCCGAAGACCTTCATCATTGTGTGACCAGCCATCATATTAGCAAATAATCTAACCGATAAGCTAATTGGTCTGCTTAGGTATGATATTATCTCTATAACAACTATCAAAGGTAAAAGAATGATTGGTACACCACTAGGCACAAAAAGTTTTAAATATCCTAAGCCATGTTTTAAGAAACCAATAATAGTTACGCCTATAAAAATAAAGGCTGCTAAAACAAAAGTAACTATAATATGACTAGTTACTGTAAATGAATAAGGTATCATACCGAACATATTGCAAAATAATACAAACATGAATAACGAAAATATGAATGCAAAATAAGGTTTTGCCTTTGCGCCCGCTGTATCACTGATCATTTTTGATACAAAAGAATAGCTAAGTTCGGATAACAATTGAATTTTATCAGGTATAAGTGATTTTTTTTTAGCCCCAAGATTAAAAACAATCAGAATGGCAAGAGTACTAATAACCATAAACAAACTAGCATTTGTAAATGATATATCAACTTCACCTATTTTAATTTCAGGTCCAATTCTATAGACATTGAATTGGTACATCGGATTTGCAGCCATAAATCTTACTTTTGTATTTTTTTTGCAGACCTAATAACATTGGTTATACCTGCTACGACACCCACAAAAAAAAATATTATTATTAACCATGGTTTAGTATCAAACCATGTGTCTAAAATAAACCCAATAATTGTCCCAACTAGTACAGCAGAAACAAGCTCAGTGCTCATTTTGAAAGCTTGTCCTAAATTTGACTGTACAGGTGGATCTTTTTCAGGGGCAATTTTTTTTTTTGCAATTTTAAGGCGAATTTTTAGGTCATCGTCTCTTTTCATTTAAGCGACCATGCTTTCGGCTTTCTCTAGGTCAACTGCAACAAGCTGACTTATACCTTTTTCAGGCATTGTAACACCATAAAGACGGTTCATTTTTGACATTGTTAAAGCGTGGTGTGTAACAATCACAAATTTTGTCTTTGTTATTTTTGTAAGTTCTTCTAGTAAATTACAAAATCTTGTAACGTTAGCATCGTCTAAAGGAGCATCAACTTCATCTAAAACACAAATTGGAGCTGGGTTTGTTAAAAAAACTGCAAAAATCAAAGATAGGGCTGTCAATGCTTGTTCACCACCTGACAATAAAGTTATTGATTGCAATCTTTTTCCTGGAGGACTTACAAGCATCTCTAAACCTGCATCAAGCGGATCATCAGAGTCAATCAGCTCTAGTTTTGCGCTTCCACCATTAAAAAGTTTTGTGTAAACTTCATTGAATTTTCTATTAACTTTTTCAAAAGCCTCAATAAGCCTTTCTCTACCTTTCTGATTTAATTCATTAATACTTTCTTTTAATTTTGTAATTGCAGTCACTAAATCTGATCTATCTTTTTCCATTTTTTTTATTTCATCTTGATATTTTGAAGTTTCTTCATCCGCTCTTAGGTTAACAGATCCCAATTTATCTCTCTCTCGCTTTTTCTTATCAAGCAGCTCTTCTTGCGTTACAGCATCAGGAAACTCTTCATCTAATTCTAGGTTCGAGAATTCGAGAACATTGTTTTCATTTAAATTGAGTTCATTTTCTATTCTCTCAAGTAGATCTAGTCTTCTCTTATTTAATCCATCAATTGTTGCAGCTGAACTGGCTTTTCTCTCTCTAATCTCAATAGAATTTTCTTTAACTTCATTGAGATTAATATTCAACATTGATAATTTATCTTCGCTTTCTTTAATAATAACTTCATTTTGTTCTTTATCTAAATTTGACAATCTAAGATTTTCATTTAATTGGCCTTTTTTTTCTGCTTGATCTTTTGGTTTGGCCTCAAGTCCTTTTAATTGATCAAGTGTTTTATTCTTTCTATCTTCTAATTTATTGATTGTTATTTCTGATTTGTTTAAAAGGTTTTTCCAACTCTCTATTTCTTTATCAATATTTTGTATTCTTTCAGATCTTTTTACAGATTCTTTTTTAATATTTTGATTTTTACTATATACTTCACAGTATTCATCGATCGTGTTCTTGAAATTGCCTAAAGCAATTACCGCATCATCATTTTTATTAGATATAATTAAATCTTTAATTGAGGCTAATTCTGTATTTAGTTTACTCTTAAAATCTTTTAAATCTGACGAAGATTGTTTTTCAGTTTCATAATATTTAGAATCTATCTCAATTAAATCTTTTTTTTCTTCTTTTATTCTCTTCTCATTAGAGTTAGCGTCAATTATAATGCTTTTTTCTCGATCTTTATCTTGATCTAAAATGTTAAGATTTTCATTAAGTTTCTCTATTTCATCTTGTATTCTAATATTTTCTTCATCTAGGCTTTTTAATTCTAAATTTAACCTTTGTATTTTTGAGAGATTTTCAAAATTTTTTTGTTTAATAGGGTCAATTTTATTTAATTCATTTTGAATTTTATTTTTTAAACCTTCTATTTCATTATTAAATTTGTCAAATTCTTTATCAGAATCCTCATTAATTTCTTTTTCTAGTTTAATCTCTTTATCAATATCTTGAAGCTTGAGATAATATAGACCAGCCTCTATTTTTTTTATTTCATTTGATATAACTTTGTATTTATTTGCCTCCTCCGCTTGTTTTTGTAAATTTGCTAATTGTTTTTCCTGTTGTCTCCTTAACTCATCAGCCCTTTTGAGATTATTTTCAGCAGCGTTCAATCTAATTTCAGCTTCATGTCTTCTTGCGTGTAGTCCAGCTATGCCTGCGGCCTCCTCCAAAATAGCTCTCCTGTCACTCGGTTTTGCGGTTACTAATGAGCCTATTCTTCCTTGACTTATCAGTGATGGTGAATGGGCACCAGTCGACAAGTCAGCAAAAAACATCTGTGCATCTTTTGCCCGTACTTCTTTGCCGTTTATCGAAAATTTTGATCCTTTGTCTTTTTCTATTTTTCTTTTTACTTCTATACCAATAGTATTTTTATATTGATGTGGACCCTCATTGTTATTGTTCAGCAAATTTAAAGTTACTTCTGCAATATTTTTTGATGGTTTGTTTGAAGTGCCAGAGAATATAACATCCTCCATTCCCGATCCTCTCATGCTCTTCGCAGAAGTTTCGCCCATACACCATCTTAATGACTCTACAATATTTGACTTTCCACAACCATTAGGTCCAACAATACCTGTGAGCCCATTTTCTATTAATAGATCGGTTTTGTCCGCAAATGATTTGAATCCGTTTAATTGAATTTTTTTAAATTCCATTAAAAACTATAATAGTTTTTCTATAGCTTTTTTCAAATTTTTGTATGTAAGTGATTTTTCGAACTTTTTCCCATTTATTAATAGAGTAGGGGTTGAGTTTATATTAAAATTTTTTACTCCTTCGATTCGGTCGTTAAGTATATGATCCTCTAACGACTTATTCTCCAAGCATTTTTGCTCATCGATTTTAAAGTTTCCAGATTTAATAACTTTGATTAGATTTTTATTATATTCCTCAGCTGTCGAACCTTTTGCCCATTCGTTCTGATTATCATATAAAAAGTGAAGCAATTCAGAATTTCCGTTGTTCTCACAATGTGCAAACTTTGAAGCATTTAAAGCCGCAATATTTAATGGAAAACTTTTATATTCAATTGATATAATTCCCTTATCAATAAAATTTTTCTTTAATTCTGGATAAATATTCTTATGAAAGTTTGCACAATAAGAACATGTTAAAGACTCATAAACTATAAGTTTTATTTTAGCATTATTATTTCCGTCAATTATTGGCTTAATTGTTTCAGCATAAGACGGATTAGACAATGCAATAAACATAAACAATAATATACTTTTTATTTTTTTCATTTATTTTTTATATGAATTAATTAATTCTTTAAGAGCATTTTTAACATTTACATTTTTAATGCCGTTCAAACTTTTTGAGAAATCTCTTTTTGACGCACTTTTACTTTTTTCTAAATTAATTATCTCATTTTTTTCAAAGGTTATTATCTTTATTTTATCGACCGCTACATAACCAAAAATTGAATTTAATTTATTCATAATTTGTTTTTTAGAATACTCTACATTTACTTCACTACCTCTATTGACCATAATTTCTAATGTCGATCCTCTTACTTTGTTTGAACTTTTAAATTTGTTTGGATAACAAATATCGAATAATTCTTTACCTACTATATATTTCCAATTATTTAATATTTCAGGAAATATACTGCCTTTTTTATTTATGATTTTTTTTACTTTTGTGGGCAAAGTGTCTTTAAAAGATCTTAGACCTTGAATGCCCCCTAATCTCTGCTTAGTATATTTTTTAAACTGCATATGAGAGATCCATTTGTAACAAAAAATATTCTGAAATGGTATGATTTAAATAAAAGATCATTACCATGGCGAAAAAATGTTTCCAAAGAAAAAAGGCAGTATAATACGTTAATTAGTGAATTTATGTTGCAACAAACTCAAGTAGCAACCGTAATTCCATACTTTAACAAATTTGTTAATGAAATTCCAAACATAAAAAAACTTGCAAGTGTTGATAACAAAAAACTAATTAAACTTTGGGAAGGTCTTGGATATTATTCAAGAGCAAGAAACTTAAAGAAAGCAGCGCAGTCAGTAATCAAAAATTTTAATGGAGTAATACCTGATAATTTTGAAGATTTGAAATCACTATCTGGCATTGGAGATTATACTGCTAATGCAATTTTAGCTATTGCATTCAATAAGCCGTATATTCCACTAGATGGAAATGTAGAAAGGATTATAAAAAGATACCTTTATTTAAAAAAAGAAAACGAAATTAAGAAAGAAAATTTAATTGAAAAAAAGTCTATTTTAGGATTTTCAAGCCGTTCAAGTGATTATGCTCAGGCACTTATGGAATTTGGTGCTTTAGTTTGCAAACCTACTAACCCATTGTGCTGTCAATGTCCTATAACCAAAAAATGTAAATCTTTTAAAAAGAAAGACTTTAATTTAACAAAAAATTCAAAAAAATATAAAGACAAATATTTTTTACTCAAAGTTTATAAAAAAGATCAAAAATATTTATTAATAAAAAATACTAAATTTAATTTTTTAAAAAACTTAAGAATTTTTCCCATGGAAGAACTACATAAACCTAAAAAATTTAATAAAAGTCTTAATATTAAATTGTCTAATATGAATATGAATATAAAAATACTACATTTAAAAAATATCAATAAATATTCATCATCTACTTGGATTGATCAAAGAAAAATAAATAATTACATGTTGCCAACATTCACTAAAAAAGTAGTTAAATATCTCGAGAAAAATTAATGAAAAAAATTGCGATAATTGGAGCAGGCATCTCAGGTTTGTACATCGCAAATCTTTTTAAAAATAGTTTAAATTATGAAATTGCAATTTATGAAAAAAACGACACTATTAATTTAGAGGATGGCTACGGTATTCAACTTTCAGTCAATAGCGTTAAGCTTTTGAATAAAATCGGGTTTAATAAATTATCTGATAAAGAAAAATTTAATCCTAAAAAAATTGATTTTTTTTCAATCAATTCATCAAATAAAATCTGTGATCTAGATATTACAAATTTCAATACAGATGACATTAAGTATACAACACTAAAAAGATCAACTTTAATAAATTTTTTAAAAAAAGATTTGGGCAACATAATAAAAACTGGTTTTAAAATTTCAAATATAAATGATCAAGAAAAACAAATTAAAATTTCATTTGAAAATAATGTAACTAAAGAATGTGATTGCTTGATTATTGCTGATGGAGTTTTTTCAAAGAGTAAAAATCTAATTTCAAATAACAAAGTAAAACCAAAATATAATGACACATTAGCTATTAGAGGTAAATTAACTAAATTTCCTGAAAACGTGAACAAAAAGAATATAGCTTTGTTTTTAGGTCCAAACTTCCATCATGTTATTTACCCATTAAATTCTAATGGTGATTTAAATTTTATTGCTATTATGAAACATTCTCTTTCATTAGAGGAACAAAGTAATTATACATTATTTAGTGAAAATTACTTTATCAAAAGAATTTTAGAAAATGTCCCTCAAGAAATTAAAGAATTTGTTACAGGCATTAAGGAATTAAAAATATTTCCAGTGTTTGTTAGTGATGAGTTTCTCAAAATACAGAATAGTAATATTCATCTGATAGGTGATGCTTTTTTTGCCTTTCCACCATCATTTGCACAAGGTGCATCGCAGTCGATTGAGAGTGCTTATGAATTGTTTATGTCTTTAAATACCGATAAACAAATCAATTTTTTCAAAAAGAGGGCAAATAAATTAAAAATGATTAATTTTAGATCAAAATTTAACTTGTTTGCTTTTCATTTATCAAATCCTTTAATAATATTTTTCAGAAATATTTTCCTAAAAAGATTAGTAAAAAATAAAAAATTTCTAGAATATTATTTAGGTAGAATTTATAAAACTTGATTACTAGATATTAGTCTTTGTCTTAAGTGGTCAATAGGTACAATGTTACCGTTAAGATTGTAGTGCCAAAAAGTCCAACCATTGCAGCTTTCAGCTCCTAAAATTGTGGCTGCTACTTTATGAATTGAACCCTCTGTTTGTTCATGCTTAATACTCCCATCAGCCATTATTTTTGCACTAATTTTCTTTTTATTATCGTATATAGTAGTTCCTGGTTTAATTATTCCCAACTCAACTAATGAGCCAAAAGGTATTCTTGGTTTAGATCTTCCAGTTTGAAGAGTATCTAAATAATCATCTTCTATAGGTTTTGTTTTTTTTAACCTTTGCTCAGCTGCATTAAAATAGGTTTTCTCTTTTTCAATACCATAATAATTTCTTCCCAATTTCTTAGCAACTGTTGCCGTTGTTCCTGATCCTAAAAAAGGATCTAAAACAAAATCATTTTTATTTGTTGTTGCTAATAAAATTCTGTGAAGTAGAGCCTCAGGTTTTTGGGTAGAATGCACTTTTTTACCATTCTTTTTTAGTCTTTCAGAACCATTACAAATCGGCAATTCCCAGTTAGATCTCATTTGAAGATCGTCATTTAAACATTTTAAAGATTGGTAGTTGAAAGTGTATCTAGACTTTTCAGATTTCGATGCCCAAATTAAAGTTTCATGGGCATTAGTAAATCTTGTTCCTCTAAAATTAGGCATTGGATTTTTTTTATTCCATATAACATCATTTAATATCCAAAAGCCTAAATTTTGAATAGCTGTTCCAACTCTAAAAATATTGTGATAACTGCCAATTACCCAAATAGCTCCATCTTTTTTTAAAGTTCTTTTACATTCATCAAGCCATGCATATGTAAAATCATCGTATTTTTTAAAGCTTTCAAACTGATCCCATTTGTCATTTACTGCACTCACTTTAGATCTATCTGGTCTAGTGAGTTGATTTTTTAATTGCAAATTGTAAGGTGGGTCTGCAAATATTAAATCGAAAGTTTCTTTAGGGATTTTTTTTAGCTCTTTAAGACTGTCCCCATTAATAATTTTATTTTTTAAGTTTAACTTTTCCATTTTTAAAAAGATAATTAGACTCTAGGCATGACTCCACGTCAACTCATGATTGAATTATTTTGAATTAATTGTGTCTATTATTATCTTGGACTCAATATATTGTGTATTGGCTTGAAAGTTCTTCTATGATGCTTTGTGACACCAAACTTTCGAATTGCTTGAATATGAACTTTTGTTCCATATCCACAATTTTTATTCCATTGATATTTTGAAAAATTCTTTGATATTTTTTCCATCAAACTGTCCCTAGAAACCTTAGCAACAATTGAGGCCGCTGAGATTTGAGGTATTTTTCTATCACCCTTAATTACATATTTTAGATTATAATTTTTCATTACCGGAATTCTGTTACCATCAACTAATACCAAACGAGGTTTTTTTTTTAATTTTTTTATAGCTCTTTTCATAGCTAACAAAGAGGCATTTAGAATGTTTAGTTTCTCTATCTCTTCTTTTGATGCAGAACCGATAGACCAATACGAATTTTTTTTTATATATTTGTTTAAAACTTCGCGCTCTTTTTTTGTTAATTTTTTTGAGTCTTTCAATTTTTTAACATCGCAGTTTTTTTTTAATATAACCGCAGATGCGTAAACTGGTCCTATTAAACTGCCTCTACCCACTTCATCTACTCCAGCAATATTTTGAAAACCTTTAAATATCGATTTTAAGTTCATCAATTTTCTTTCTTATTTCTTTTAAATCTAACCAAGAATATTTTTTTTGATCAGCTTGTCTTAGTAAATATGCTGGATGAAAAGTTATCATTGTCAAAAACGTTTTATTTTTGATCAGTATTTCTTTCCAAATACCTCTTTCTTTTGATATTTTTAAATTTGATCCAAAAAAAGCTTCCATAGCTGTACTACCAAGTAGAATAATCATTTTTGGATTAATAATTTCAACGTGTTCGTATAAATATTCAGAATATCTTTTAATTTCTTTTATTTCAGGTTTTCTGTTTGAAGGAGGCCTGTAATTAACAACATTTGTAATATAAATATCTTTCCTGTCTAAATTAATTGCTGCAAGCATTTTATTTAATAATATACCCGCATCACCCACAAACGGTTTACCTAGCTCATCTTCTTTTTGGCCTGGACCTTCGCCTATAATCATTACAGAACTTTCTTCGTTACCATCGCTAAATACAATTTTGTTAGCATTATTTTTTAGTTCACAATCCTTCAAATTTTCGATTTTTAATTTTAGTTTTTTTAGTAACTCTTGTTTATTTCCAATTATTTCAACTTTTTTCAATCTATTAATTGGTTGATTTTCGTAATCAAATTTCGATTTAAATAAAAAGTCTTCAACTTTATTTCTTTGATTTAAATAATTTTTAGACATATGTTTGATGTATGCACAAATACGTTTATTTATTTATTATTTTTTTATTATATCAGACATCATCGTTTTCTAAAATAAGTGATATTAATAATTTTGATCAAAAAAATTTATCAAATTATTTTTCAGCAGTACTATCTATCAATAATAATGATGCAAAAAATTCCTTAAAATTCTTAGAAAATTCCAAGATCTTAAACGACAGACACGAAGAACATTTCAAAAATTACATAAAATCACTGGTTGCAAATGAAAAAGTTGATTTGGCAATTAAGAAAATCAAGTATTCTTCAAATAATTATTCCTTTTTAGAGAAAGAAGTGATTCTTTTAGTAGATAATTTGATAAATAAAAATTTAGGAAAAAGTAGTTTAAATTTAGAAAAAATAGAAAGCCTAATTAATCCTGATGATAGATACCATATTATTTTGTCAAAAGTTTTAAAAAATTATTTAGAAGTTTTTAAAAGTAATGATATCGAAAGTTATAAAAACAATAATTTTGCAGAATTAGATGAAATTAGCTTAGCTTTTTTAAGCTGTTATTTTGATTTAAAAAATACAGATAAAAAATTTGAGGAATTTATAGAATATGATGGAAGCAGCTCTAGATATATTTACTTTTATTTAGATTATTTAATTGAACAAAATAAAATTAACAAAATCGATCAAGTTTTACAAAATATTAACCAACTTAATAAACCTTTGCTAATTGCTCAATCAGTAAAATGGATTGAAGAAAAGAATTACAACAAATTAAATAATTTATTTTCATGCAAAAATGAGAAAGATATTATTGCAGAGTTTTTCTATTTAATCGCTAATCTTTACTCATCGCAAGGTTTATTTAAAGAGTCAAATTTTTATATTATTCTAGCAAAATATCTTAATCCAAAATTTACGCTTAATTCGACATTACTAATCGAAAACTACATGGATACTAAAAAATATAAATTAGTTAAAAATGAATTAAGCAACATTGAAAAGGATAACGTTATATATAATTGGTTTAAAGTGAAAAAAAATGCATCAATTATCCAAGAGACTAAAAATGACGATAGTGCTTTAAAATTTATTAAAAAAGAATACAGAAAAATTCAAAATCCGTCAAACAAGATTTTATTTGATATGGCAAACATATTAAGAAACTTTCAAGACTACGACGGTGCAATAGAAATTTATTCAAATTTAATACAATACTCAAATTATAGTGCAGAGGAATATGCAGATCTTTTATATAAAAGAGGAACTAGTTATGAAAGAAAAAAAGATTTTTTAAAAGCTGATGAAGATTTAATAGAGTCTCTTAAAATAGATCCAGATGAACCATATGTTTTAAATTATCTTGGATACAGCTGGTTAGAGAGATCTTACAAAATTCCTGAAGCAATGGATATGCTAAAGGAAGCTTATAGTTTAAGAGAAAATGACCCTTACATTACCGACTCAATTGGATGGGCCTATTATTTAATAGAAGACTTTGTTAATGCAAAAAAATATTTAGAAAAGGCTGTAAAACTTATGCCTTACGATCCAATAGTTAATGATCATTACGGTGATGTATTATGGAGACTTAACAAAAAAGTGCAGGCAAGATATTTTTGGAATGGAGTTTTAAAATTAGAAGATACTGAAGAAGAGTTAAAAAAAGAAATTGAAAAAAAATTAGTTTTTGGACTATAATTTTAACAATTAAGTTATTTCTATGAATACGATATCACAAAAGTCTTATGCAAAAATAAATTTAAATTTAAATGTTATAGGAAAAACAAAAAATATACATAAATTACAGAGTATAGTATCACTAATTTCACTTTATGACGAAATTAGTCTAAGACAGATAGATAGTCGTAAACATAAGATATTGTTTAAAGGTAAATTTTCAAAAACAATTAATAGTCGTAATACAATCTATAAAACTTTATCTATTTTAGATAAAAGAAAATTACTGAAAAAAAAGTATCTAGTAATAGTTAAAAAAAATATACCTGTTAAGTCAGGAATGGGTGGTGGGTCTATGAATGCTGCCACTTTAATTAAAATTTTCATGAAAAATAAGATAATTAAAATTAATAAAAAAAAATTACAAAATATACATGACTCAATTGGACAGGATGTGAAACTGGGATTTTGTAAAAATATTACGTATTTAGATAGTAATAATTCTTTAAAAATATTAGACAAAAAAATAAAATATTTTTTATTATTATTTATGCCAAAATATGGTTGCTCAACAAAGTATATTTTTTCCAAAGTAAAAAAATACTCAAAACCATTAAAAAATATTAAAAATGAATTCGATAATATAGGCAGTCTGAAAAATGATTTGCAAGATATCGTAATAAAGAAATATCCAGAGTTAAAAAAACCTATTGAATTTCTTGAAAATCAGCCTGGGATAAATTTTGTTAAAATGACAGGATCGGGGTCATGTTTTGTCGCCTATTCTAAATCAAGAAATTCTATTATAAATAGCCTCAAAAAGTTTAGAAAAAATTACCCAAAATATTGGTCTGTTTTATCTAAAACTATATAAATATTAAAACTTTATGTTATAAGAAATTGACTTTGGGGCGTAGCCAAGTGGTAAGGCAGCGGTTTTTGGTACCGCCATTCCTAGGTTCGAATCCTAGCGCCCCAGCCATTTTATGATAAAAAAGTTTTTAAAAATTTTTACAAAAAATAATATTAACTCTTCAAATAGATTACAAAATTTAAAAAACGATCCAAAATTAAAAAAAATCTTTAATTCAATAAATGACCACTCATCAGAAAGCGAAATACTTTTTGTTGGAGGATGCGTTAGACAAAATATATTGGGTGAGAAAATAGATGATATTGATCTAGCAACTAACCTTAATCCAGATGAGGTTGTGAATTGTTTAAACAAAAATAATATCAAACATATAGATGTTGGAAAAAAATATGGGACGATAACAGCAATTATAGAAAAGAAAAAATTCGAAATAACCTCTTTGAGAAAAGATGTTAAAACAGACGGAAGATTTGCCGAGGTTCAATATTGCAAGAATTGGAAAGAGGATGCAAAAAGAAGAGATTTCACATTTAATTCAATTTATTCAAATTTAAACGGAGAATTGTTTGATCCGTTTAATGGAAAAAAAGATCTGTTAAATGGATGGGTTAAATTTATTGGAAATCCTACAACTAGAATTAAAGAAGATTATTTGAGAATCTTAAGATATATTAGGTTTTTCCTAATCTATTCAAAAAATAATCATACAGAGGAAATTAAAAAAATAATTAAACAAAATATTAGTGGTATAAATATAATATCAGGCGATAGGTTGCTTAGTGAGTTAAAAAAAATAATTTTATCTAAAGGTTTTTTTAAAATACCAAAAGATCAGTTTTCAAGAGAAATAATACAATTAATTTTTCCTCAAATTAACAATTTTGATATAATTAAAAATATCGAAAAGAGGAGTAAAGAAAATCTCTTTAAAGAAAATGATTTTACCTTCTTGATAAGCCTTTTAATAATTGATGAAACTGATAATGCCGACTATTTTGTGCATAAATTTAATATATCTAAAGATGAAAAAGATAGAATATTATTTTTAAAAAATACTTATCAAGATTTGAATAAGAATTTTTTTGAAAAGAAAAATTTAAAAATTCTCCTTTATAAACATGGTAAAGATAAAGTAATTGACCTTATCAAATTTCATATTCTCAAATCTAAAAATATCCGCAATATTACTGAGTTAATTACATTTTACGAAATAGAGAAAGCGCCAGTTTTTCCTTTTAATGCTAAATTTTTAAAGGAAAAATATAATTATAAAGATGGTAAGTTATTAGGTGATAAACTCAAACAATTAGAAACTGCATGGCTGAGTAATAATTTTAAATTAGCTGATGAAAAAGTTGATAGTATTTTAAGAAATTAAACGTAGTCTACCTTTATAATTTCAAAATTTTTTTTGCCAGATGGAGTATTTATTTCTACAAAGTCACCATTGTTTTTTCCAATCAGACCTTTGCCAATAGGAGACTGATAAAATATAAATTTTTTTTTAATATCTGCTTCATCTTTCCCAACAAGTTTATATTTAATTTTTTCATTACTGTCTAAATCCTGAAGAGAAACAGTTGCACCAAAGATTACCTTACCATCATTTTCAAGTTTAGTTACATCTATTACATTTGCTCTCGCTATAGTATCCTCTACTTCTTGAATTCTTCCCTCATTTAAAGATTGTTGCTCTTTTGCGGCATGATACTCAGCGTTTTCTTTTAAATCTCCGTGTGACCTAGCTTCTGAAATAGCATTTACTATTTCAGGTCTTTTTTTTTCTTTTAAAAATACAAGCTCCTCTGATAATTTTTTTAGTCCTTCTACTGTAATTGGTTCTTTATTACTCATATTTTATTTCCATTTTGCTAAAGGAGGTAGTGACATTAATATAGCATCTACATTGCCGCCAGTTTGTAAACCAAATTTTGTGCCTCTATCATATAATAAATTGAATTCCACATATCTACCTCTTTTTAAATATTGAATATTTTTTTGTTTTAAGTTCCATTTCTTACTTTTTCTAATACTGATAATTTGATTAAAGATTTGAATAAAATTTATTCCTAGATCCCTTACAAATCCAAAATCTTTTTCCCAATCTTTTTTTTTATAATCAAAAAAAATTCCACCAATTCCTCTCGGCTCTTTTCGGTGTGACAAATAAAAATATTCATCACACCATTTTTTATATTTTTTAAAATATTTTTTGTTATGCTTATCACACATTTTTTTTAATTTTTTAAATAATAGTTTTTTAACAATTGGATCATTAAAACATGGAGTAACATCCATCCCTCCTCCAAACCAGCCATGATTTGTATGAATATACCTGGTATTAAAATGCATAGCTGGCACATGAGGATTTTTCATATGCATTACCACGGATACGCCAGATGCCCAAAAATCTCTATTATTTTTTGTACCAGGAATTTTCTTTTTAAATTCTTCAGTAAGTTTTCCGTAAACTTCTGAAAAGTTGACACCAACTTTGTCAAATACTTTCCCGTTTTCAAGAATATAATAACAGCCACCTCCCTCATCCTTTTTTATATTTCTTTTCCAGCTTTTCTTAAAAAATTTTATTTTTCCACCTTCAATTTGCTGTATCGTATTACAGATCATCTCTTGCAGGTTTATAAACCAATTCCTTGTTAATTTCTTTTTTATATCTTTATCCATTAAAAATTAGTTTGATTTAGAATTTTTGAAACCACAATTGATACTGATGATGACAAATTTAGTGATCTTTTTTTATTCATCATGGGAATAATTAATCTATGATTTACTTTTTTGTGTACAATAGTTGGCACACCTGAGCTTTCTCTACCAAATAACACAGTATCATTTTTTTTAAACAGAAATTCTTTATAGGATTTTTTTGACTTAGTTGTCATTAAAATTATTCTTGTATTTTTTTTACTAATAAAAAAGTCCTCTGGACTTTTGTAAAATTGAATATTTTTAGCATCATAATAATCCATCACAACTCTTTTGAATTTTCGATCATTTATGATAAACCCACATGGCTCAATAATTTCAAGCATTAATCCTAAACAAGAGCAGGTCCTAATAATTGATGCGGTATTTTGCGGTATATCTGGCTGATAAAGTGCAATTTTAGGAGCAAATTTTGGTTCTTTATGTGTCATTCTTACTATGGATATATTTAGCTTTTATATTATATGAATTCATATATTAGGTATATTTAATAATTAGAATGTCAGATCAAAAAAAAGTTAATCGAAGAGACTTTATTTATACAGCCTCAACAGTAGTCGGTGTAGTTGGTGTTGGAGCGGCTGCTTGGCCTCTAATAGATCAAATGAATCCTGATGCCTCTGTTAAAGCATTAGCCACGACCGAAGTTGATGTAAGTTTGGTTAAACCTGGTCAATCAATAACTGTACTATGGAGAGGCAAACCTGTGTTTATTAAAAGAAGAACAGAGAACGAAATTACAGAAGCAAAATCAGTGAGTTTAACTGAACTAAAACATCCAGAGAAAGATGAAGATAGAGCAACAAACCCTGAATGGCTTGTAATGCTCGGAGTATGTACTCATCTTGGATGTGTGCCTCTTGCAGATAAAGGAGATTATAACGGTTGGTTTTGCCCTTGCCATGGATCCCATTACGATACTTCAGGTAGAATTAGAAAAGGTCCAGCTCCAACTAACTTAGAGATACCTAAATACGAATTCGTTAACAGTAATACAATTAAAATTGGATAAAAAAAAATGAGTGAACATAATTATCAACCTAAGTCAAAATTTGGAAAATGGTTTAATGACAGACTGCCTTTATTAACATTAGCAAACCATTTAACAGATTATCCGACTCCAAAAAATTTAAATTATTGGTGGACGTTTGGTGGTATATTAACTTTTTGCCTTATAACTCAAATTATAACAGGTTTAGTTTTAGCTATGCACTATATTGCTCATGCAGATTTAGCTTTTAGCAGTGTTGAACACATAATGAGAGACGTTAATTATGGTTGGTTAATAAGATATATCCATGCAAATGGAGCATCAATGTTTTTTCTTGCAGTTTACATACACATATTCAGATCTTTATTTTACGGGTCATATAAAGCGCCAAGAGAAATTATTTGGATTTTAGGAATTATGATTTATTTACTAATGATGGCAGCTGCTTTCATGGGATATGTTTTACCATGGGGACAAATGAGTTTTTGGGGAGCTACAGTTATAACTAATTTGTTCAGCGCAATTCCTTTAGTAGGCGAAAGTATTACTACATGGTTATGGGGTGGTTACTCAGTAGACAATCCAACTTTAACAAGATTTTTTACATTACATTATTTAATACCTTTTTTAATTTTAGGTTTAGTAGTTTTACATATATGGGCTTTACATGTTCCTGGAAATAACAATCCGATTGGAATTGATATAAAAAAACCATCTAAAGATACAGTTTCTTTTCATCCTTACATAGTTGTTAAAGATTTATTTGCTCTTTTATTATTTTTAATATTATTCGCATTTTTTGTTTTCTACTCACCTAATGTACTAGGCCATGCTGATAATTACATAGAAGCTAATCCATTGGTAACGCCAGCTCATATCGTCCCTGAATGGTACCTCTTACCTTTTTATGCAATTTTAAGATCAATTCCAGACAAGCTTATGGGGGTTATAGCAATGTTGTCAGCTATTTTAATTCTTGCAGCATTACCTTGGTTGGATACTTCAAAAATTAGATCTGCAGTTTTCAGACCGCTTTACAAACAATTTTATTGGATATTAGTTTTAGATGTATTGATTTTAGGCTATGTTGGTGCAATGCCTGCTGAAGGTTTATATTTATTAATCGCGAGAATCGGAACTGCTTATTATTTTGCACACTTTTTAATAATTTTACCGATATTAGGTAAAGTTGAAAAAACTCTGCCATTGCCGATGAGTATATCTGAACCTATTTTAGGCGGCTCTTTAAATGCAGAACCAGCCAGAAGTAAAAAAGATTTTCAAAAGCTATAATGTTAAAATTTGTAAAGTATTTTTCTTTAATTTTTTTTTTAATTTCAGGCAATATAGTTAGTTCTGCGGAAAATGCTGAAAAATTATTGACAACCGATTGGACTTTTAAAGGACCATTTGGAAAGTTTGATAGGGCATCCCTGCAAAGAGGTTATCAGGTATATCAAGAGGTATGTGCTTCGTGTCACTCATTGAAATATATGTCTTACAGAAATCTTTCAGAGGATGGTGGCCCAGAGTTTTCTGTGCAAGAAGCGAAAGCTATAGCTGCCAATTTTGAAATATTAGATGGTCCAAATCCAGAGGGAGAAATGTTCACGAGACCTGCAAGATTATCTGATAAATTTGCAATGCCTTACGCAAATGAGGAAGAAGCTAAATCAGCAAACGGTGGCGCTTATCCTCCAGACATGTCCGTACTAGTTAAAGCTAGAAAGGGCGGGGCTGATTATGTCTACTCAGTCTTGCTTGGTTATGAAGAGCCGCCAGTTGGAATGAAATTAGATGATGGAGTTCACTACAATAAATATATGTACGGAAACAAAATTAAAATGCCAGCACCTCTGTCTGAAGGTCTAGTTGAATATGCTGATGGCACTACTGCTACAGAACAACAAATGGCAAAAGATGTAGTGAGTTTTTTAATGTGGACAGCAGAACCTCATCTTGAACAAAGACACAAAATAGGCTTTAGAGCAATAGTCTACCTAATTATATTGAGCATACTAGTTTACTTTAGTATGAAAAAAATCTGGTCACGTATTGAAACGGAAGTTTAAAATATCTCCATCTTTAACTATATAATCTTTTCCCTCTAGTCTCATTTTTCCATTGTTTTTACAATTAAGCCAACCACTGTTCGTAACAAAATCATTAAAAGAAATTGTCTCAGCTCTTATAAATCCTTTTTCAAAATCTGAGTGAATTTTTCCTGCAGCGACAGGAGCAGTACTATCTTTTTTTACAGTCCATGCTCTAGATTCTTCAGGACCTGAGGTAAAAAATGTTTCAAGCTCAAGTAATTTATATCCTTTCTCAATTAAATAATTTAAACCAGTTTTTTCAATATTCATTAATTCCATAAAATTTTTCTTTTCATTATCTTCTAGTTGATTTATCTGATTTTCTATTTCAGCTGAGACTAAAATTGTATTATCAATTTTTTTGTTTTTTTGAACTTCTTTAGAATATTTGTTTCCTGATGAAATACTTTTTTCATCAACATTACACACATAAAGCTTTGGTTTTAAAGACAGTAAGCCTGATTTGTTTATTAAATCTAAATCAAATAAATTTCTGAGGTCATTTAAATCTTTATCGTTATTAATATAATCCTCAGTTGTTTTAAGTATGTTCAATTCATCATCTGTAATCTTTTTTAAATTTTTTTTATCTATTCTTTTTCCTATAGACTCTAAGTCTGCGAGCTTCATTTCTGTCTCAATAATGTCTAAGTCTCTTATAGGATTTACATCCTTATTTACATTTTGGATATCATCAGAATCAAAACATCTTAATAAATGAACAATTGCATCAACTTCTCTAATATGTGATAAAAATTTGTTACCTAATCCTTCTCCCTTCGAAGCACCTTTCACTAAACCCGCAATATCAAGAAAAGTTATAGTTGTATAAATTTTTTTTCTTGATTTAGAAATTTCAAACAATTTATCTAATCTTTTATCTAAAACAGGAACGACGCCAACGTTAGGTTCTATTGTACAAAATGGAAAGTTACCCGCCTGTGCTTTTGATGAATTAGTTAAAGCGTTAAATAAAGTTGATTTACCCACATTTGGTAATCCAACGATACCACACTTGAATCCCATTATTTATTATTAACTGTGCTTGAGAAAAGGTCTAGTTTTTTATCAATTAAAATTGCTAAATTTTCCGTGATATTATTTTTTAAAGTTTCTAGTTGCTGTTTTTCATCGTCGTCAAAATCCTTTAAAACATAATCTGAAACTGCAATTTTGTCGTTTGGTTTACCAATTCCTATTCTTACTCTTGAGTAATCTTTGCCTATAAATTTATCTATAGACTCTATCCCGTTGTGACCCGCACTAGAACCTCCAAACTTTGTTTTAATCTTACCAAAGTCAATATCTAAATCGTCATGAAAGACTATTATATTTTCAGCTTCAATTTTAAAATACTCTATAAGTTCTCTTATGCAGATCCCAGAGTTATTCATAAATGTTAATGGCTTTATCGCATAAACTTTTTTTTCGTTGATATTTCCAGTTGTTAAAAGACCTTTAAATTTAGGTTTTTGTTTTGATAACTTAAATTTTGAGTTTATTGCATCAATTATTTTGAAACCAATATTATGTCTATTGTTCTCTGAATTTGGCGTGGGATTACCTAGTCCAACAAATAAAAACATGTAAATTAAATTTTATCAATTATTTTTTTTCTGATTGAGGTTTCTTACCTTCATCTTTTTTACCAGCATCTTTTTTTTCTGCCTCAGCTCCACCTTTTTCGTCTGCTCCATCTTTAGGCGCTGCTGCTTCTTGTGCATCTGTAGAACCCTCTGCTCCTTCTTCACCTTCTGCGGCTTCAGCTGGTTTTTCTGGTTCCTTAATCACTGTTGGTGCTGCTACGGTAGCAATTACAAAATCTCTTCCGGTAATAGTTGGAATAACATTTTCAGGTAATTTTATTGATGATATCTTAAAACTATGTCCTATATCCACACCGTCCAAATCAACAATTAATTCACTTGGTATATTTTCAGATGGACATTTTAATTCTACTTTCCTTCTAACAATATTAAGTACACCTCCTCTTTTTAACCCTGGAGATTTTTCATTATTGATAAATTTAACTGGTATCTCAATTATAACGCTCGAACCTTTTACAACTCTTAAGAAATCTATGTGTATTGGCTCATCTGTGATCACATCAAAAGATATATCTTTAGGTAATACACTTTCTTCTTTTCCGTCGACCTTAAGTTTTATAATTTTCGAAAGAAAGTTTTCTTGCTCCATTAAACTTTTTAGTACTTTTATAGATACAGATACATTTTGGTTTTTTTCTGATCCACCATAGACAATACCTGGAACATTTCCTTGTTGTCTTATTATTTTTAGTTCACCGGATGTTTTGTTATTTCTAATATTTGCTTCTAAAGTACTCATAAAAAAAAAGTTTTTTAACTCATGTTGACTAATAAAACAAGAAAATTATTTGAACAGAAAAGATACAGATGTTGAGTTAGAAATACGTCTTATTGCTTCACCCATTAAATTTGATACAGACAAAATTTCAATATTTTTAGCGTTTTTTATTTTGTTATAATTGTCTATTGTGTCTGTAATAACTAAATTTTTAATAGTTGATTTTCTAATTTTATTAACTGCATCACCACTTAATACCCCATGTGTTATGTAAACATGTATCTCCTTTGCACCTTTTTCTTTTAGAACTTTAGCAGCGTTTACAATTGTACCTCCTGAGTCGATAATATCATCAACCATAATACAACACTTATCTTTGACATTTCCTATAACATTCATTACTTCAGATTTCCCTGGAGAGGGTCTTCTTTTATCTATAATCGCTAAACCTGAATTAATAAACTTACTTAGTCCCCTTGTTCTAGCCACACCACCAACGTCTGGTGACACGCAAATTATATTTTTTGATTTAATTCTTTTTTTTATGTGTCTTGCAAATATTGGAGTAGCAAATAAATTATCTACTGGTATATCAAAAAAACCCTGAATTTGTCCTGCATGTAAATCAATTGTTACAACTCTATCAGCACCAGCTTTAGTAATTAAATTAGAAACTAATTTTGCCGATATAGATGTTCTCGGCACAACTTTTCTATCTTGCCTTGCATATCCAAAATAAGGAATTACAGCAGTGATATTTTTTGCAGATGATCTTTTTAAAGCATCGATACATAATAACATCTCCATTAGATTATCATTAGCTGGAGATGAGATTGATTGAATAATAAAAATATTATTACCTCTAATATTTTCATTAATCTCTATATATATTTCCCCATCTTTAAATTTTCTAATACTTGAATTGACGAGCCTTTCTTTTAAATATTTAGCAATTTTTTCACTTAATTTTTTATTACTATTTCCTGTTAGAAGTTTCATTATTTTGAAAAAAGTTATTTAATCATAATTAATGATATATTTCTACCATAATCATTTTGATTGTTATGTATAGCTCTTCTTGCACTAAAAAAATTATTTTTTGGATTATAAGTATCCTTATCAACTAAATCGATTTTCTTTAAACCAAGACTTTTCAATTGATAGTAAACATATTTATTTAGGCTAAAATATGTTTTTTTTTTTATTTTTTTGAAAAAAGTTCTATTCACAGTATTTTGTTTTAAAAATTTAAGCTTAAAATCAGATTTAATCTCATAATTTTTTTGAGCTATACAAGGGCCAATAGCAGCAATCAAATCTTTGGTATCACTTCCTGATTTAATCAAAAAATTAACAACATTTTTTATGATTTCTTTGTAGGCACCTTTCCACCCAGCATGTATTGCTGAAATTATTTTGAGTTTTGGGTCATAAATAATTATAGGCGCGCAGTCAGCAGTCAGAATACCCAATACAATATTTTTTTTATTTGTAATTAAAGCGTCTCCAACTAGCTTTGTTTTATATTTTCTTCTATTTACATAGAAAAACTTATTACTATGGACCTGATGTAACAATATCAATTTTTTGTGAGTTGAACCAATTTTTCGACAAGCTATTTTAAGATTTTTTGTTACGTTTACTTTTGTATCAGATGAACCTCTTCCACAGTTTAAGCTTTTATATATTCCTTTAGATTTCCCACCTTCCATGCCTAGAAAGCAGTGTCTAATACTTTTATACTTTAATAATTTTTTTGATAAAATCATTCAAATCCAAAAAATTTTTTATTATTACTTTTATATGCAAAAATAACTTTGAATAACTCTCCCATTGAACTTTTATTTAAAAGTCTTGAAAGTGTTGTGATCATATATTTTTTTTGTTTTTCATTCATTTTTTTTTCCAGTATCTTTGCTCTTTCAATAATCCCCATTCTTTCTAAAAAAAATTTCTGTGTAACTACTCTCTTAACATTTAATTTCTTTTTTGAAAAAAATTCATTTAATAAGCTAAAATTTACCAATGAAGTGATATCTGCATTACCAATATACTTTAATAGGTTTTTTTTGTGAATTTTTCTATTTTTCATTACAATTTGTATAGTACTTTCATTTAATGCTCCCATATAACCGTAATCAATTAATAGCACTCCACCAGATAAAGATTTTATTTTTTTTATAATTTTACTTAATTCCCCAAGACCTTGTTTTGGGTATTCAATAAATTTAAGTTTTTTTAAAATTTTAAAAGATTTTAAGTCAATTAGATCGCTCAATTTAGGCTTGCACTGGGTTTCCTCAAGAAATTTTCCATTAAAAATATAGCATTTTTCTAATAATTTTTTATCCTTAATAAAAAATTGTTTTATTGGTATTGCATCAAAAAATTCATTACCAAAAAAAATAATTGGACCGCCCTTTATATTTTTATAATCATTTATCCACTTTAAATTAGTTCCCTTTAATTTTTTTTTTTGAATCCTTCTTAAAAATTCACTTTTTTCATATAAAAAAAATTTTATGGAATTATTAAAAGTTGGAAAATTTTTAAAAGTTTTTACTAATACTTCCGATAAACTTCCATCACCTGGGCCAAGCTCAACTAAGTTAAAAATTTTAGGTTTTCCTAAAGTTTCCCAAGTAGAAATTATCCATATTGCTATGATCTCAGAAAATAAATTTGATATAGTTGGAGATGTAACAAAATCACCCTTTTTCCCAAAAGGCATTTTATTTGTATAGTACCCTATTTTTGGTTTGTATAATGCTCTATTTATAAAATCATCAACTTTAATTTTTCGATTTTTTATAATATTAAATTTTTCGAGGGATTTTTTCATTTTCTACGTAAGAGCAAAATACCTATAAATATCATAAGTATACTTAATAACATTCCCATACTTAATGATCCAAAGATATAACCAATTTGTTCATCAGGTTCTCTAAAAATTTCAGAAAACAATCTAAATATTCCGTAAAAAATTAAAAAGGCAAAAGAACAGCTTCCCTCTTTGTAATTTTTACTAAAGTAGATTTTATTCATTATAACGAATAAAAATATACCTTCAAAAATAGCCTCGTACAATTGTGACGGATGTCTTGGAATATTATCGATTAAGGGAAAGATAACACCCCAAATTAAATCGGTTGGTTTTCCGACAAGCTCGCTATTTATAAAATTTGCAATTCTACCAAAAAAAATTCCAATAGGCGCTGCAACAGCTATGAAATCAAAAAAAATATACTTTTCTAAATTATTTTTTTTACAAAAAATAACAGTAGCTATTATAATTCCTATTAAACCCCCGTGAAAAGACATTCCTCCTTGCCATATCATAATTATTTCTGAGGGGTTTTTTAGGTAAAATTTTAAGTTATAAATTAAGACGTAACCTAGTCTCCCTCCTACAATTATACCTATAATTAGATAAGTTATTAAATCATCGATGTAAATTTTATGAAAATTGTTTTTAATTAATATTTTCTTTATGTAAATCCATCCACAGATTATCCCTAAAATATACGCAAGAGAGTACCAGTGAATTTTGATAAAAAATATTTCAAAAGCTACTGGATTCAAATTATTAATAAGCATATTATAAAAATTAGAATATATTATTTTTAAAAGCAAAAGTATGTCAAAATCTAAAATTTTATTAGAAAAATTAACAAGTTTACTTGCCCAAGGATTAATATCCTACAAAGACTTAAGCAATGAAATAATTAACATAATTAAATCTCAAAGAGATGAAATCATTTTGAAAATGAAAATATCAACAAAAGAAGAAACAGATATTCTTAAAAAGAGAATTGAAAAGTTGGAAAACGAGATAAATAAATTAAAAAAAAATAAACGAACTAAAAAGGTAAAGAAATCTTAACACTCAAACCGCCTAATTTTGATTTATTTAAATCAATTTTTCCCCCATGGGATCTAACTACGTCAGATGCAATTGAAAGGCCAAGACCCACACTTGATTTTGAGTCACCTCTTCCTTTATTTATTTTATAAAAAGGTTTGAAAACGTTTGAATATTCTGATTTTGGAATGCTTGGTCCGTCATCTTCTATAATTATAACTATTATTTTATTTAACTTTTTTAAAGAAAATGTAACTTTTTTTCCATACTTAAGACCATTGTCTATTATGTTGCTGAGACACCTTAATAATAAATTCTTTCGCCCATTAAAGTTAACATTTTCCTCAATATCTGAGGATATTAATGCATTATCATATTTTTTTATTAAAGATTTGATTGTTTTTGAGATATTAAAAGACTCATCTTTTTCAGAGGACGTCGAACTAGCAAACTGCAAATATTCATTTAACATTTTTTCCATTTCCTCTATGTCCTCAGAAAGTTTTTTTGAAATATTGTTGTCTTTGATAAAGGCTAATTGTAACTTTATTCTTGTTAGCGGAGTTCTTAAATCGTGGCTTATTCCAGACAACATCTCAGATCTCTGATTTAAATGTCTTAAAATTCTTTTTCTCATTCTATCAAATTCGAACCCAGCTTGACGTATTTCAAGAGCACCAGAAGGCCTAAATTCACCAACATCTTCACCTCTTCCAAATTTTTCAGATGCTTTTGCTAAATTTACAATTGGTCGTGTTTGGTTTTTTAAGAAAATTAAGGCTACTGTAATTAATAAAAACGCAGGGAATGTGATCCATAAAGCAAATAATCTAGCTGAGGTACTGGTAACTCTTTCTTTGGGAATATAAAATTCAAAGTACCCATTAATATGTTTTATTCTTAATTCAATTAATCCCCTGAATTTTGTAGTATCAAACCAATAACTTAAATTTCTGGATTTTAATTCTCTTCTTAAAGTACGATCCATAGGGCTGAACCATCTCTCCATATCTTGTTTTGGTAAGTCACCAAATGAAATAAATTTTACAGTAAAGTTGTGATGTTCTTCAAATAAGTTAATTAAATTCTCTTTATTGTAATCTTCATTGTCATAAGCATCTAAAAAAAATTTAATTTCTCCTATTAATGCATTTGTCATACCTTTATTTGTTTTTATCCACAAACTATCAAAAAAAACTACTGATATAGTGATTTGCAAAATTATGATTGGAGCTGCAACAATTAAAAGAGCTCTATAAAATAATCTTTTTGGAAGTATTTCTTTAACAAATTTATTCAATCCATAAAACATATCCTGTACCTCTTATAGTTTGTAAATATTTTGGATTTTTTGGATTCATTTCAATTTTTTTTCTTAGTCTAGTAATAATTACGTCAATTGATCTTTCTTTTTCAAGATTAATAAGTTTTCCTATTTCTAGTCTACTGAAAACCTTACCAGGTTGATTTATCATTTTATCTAAAATTTTCTTTTCGGTTGTGTTGATTTTGAGTTCTTTTTTCTCTTTTATTATTAACAACTTTGTTAAATCAATTTTGATGTTTCCAAAATTTATAGCTCTTATAAGGTTCTTTTTTTGTGTTTTGGATAAAATATTTTTTATTCTCAATAGCAGTTCCTGTGGTTCAAATGGTTTAGGTAAATAATCATCTGCTCCAGATTCGAGTCCCTCAACCCTTTCTTTTGGCTCACCTTTAGCGGTCAAAAGTATTACCGGTGTATCAATAAAGGATTTATTTTCATTTAAAAATTCCAAACCACTTTTGCCAGGCATCATAATATCTAAAATTATCAAATCAAATTTTATGATTGCAATTTTTTTTTGGGCTTCTTCAGCCGAACTAGCTGTATTTACCAAAAAACTTTTTTCATTTAAAAATTTTTTTACTAAATTTCTTATACCATCATCATCGTCTACAACTAATATATGAGCTTTATAGTTTTTCATTTATTATTCTTTTTAATACCTGGTCAAAATTCAGCACTTCTTTTGCTGACGAGTTTAAAAAAGCTTTATAAATTCTTTTTTTTTGAGAAAAAAAAATTTCGTTGTAAATTTTACTTCCTTTAGAACTTAAATAAATATGTCTAACTCTTGTATCTTTACTATCTTTTTTAAATTCTAAAAACTCTAGCCTTTTCAAGTCATTTAAAACCCTATTTAAACTCTGCTTAGTTACATTTAATTTCCTTAATAGTTGTGAAATTGTAATTCCTTCATAAAAGGATATTAAATGAAGAGATTTATGATGCGCAGTACCTAATTGATACTTTTTAAGTATTTTCTTGGGATCACTAAATGACTCCCTATAAGTGACAAAAATTTTTTCAATAAAACCTTTTAATTGTTCATCTTTTAAATAAAGAAGATCTTTCATAATAAGTAAGTTATATTGACATATTAAATTTAGGAAGTTATTTTTTTATAAATTTTCTTTTTATGATGATTCCTTACGATAAAAGAGACGGTAAAATTTGGTATAATTCTGAACTAGTAAATTGGTCAGATGTTAAGTTACATGTTTTAAGCCATGGACTACATTACGCGAGTTGCGTTTTTGAGGGTGAGAGGGTTTACGATGGCGAAATTTTTAAATTAGAGGAACATACTTCTAGATTTTTTCACTCAGCAAAAAGAATGGGTTTTGAAATTCCTTATAGCGAGGATCAAATAAACAAAGCTAGTAAAAATATTATTTCAGTTCAAAAGGTTGAAAATGGTTATGTTAGACCAATTGCCTGGCGAGGTAGTGAAATGATGGCTATTTCAGCTCAACAAACAAAAATTCATGTAGCGATTGCAACCTGGGAGTGGGGATCTTATTTCGATCCAAAGTTAAAAGTTGAAGGAATAAAATTAAATATATCTAAATGGAAAAGACCTGCGCCAGATACAATACCTTGGGATACGAAAGCATCTGGATTATACATGATATGTACTTTGTCAAAACATGAAGCAGAGAGGGATGGATATACCGACTCTTTAATGTTAGATCATGAGGGTAATGTTGCAGAAGCCACTGGTGCAAATATCTTCTTTAAAGATAAAGATGGAAATCTACATACCCCAACACCTGACTCTTTCCTTGATGGCATCACAAGAAGAACAGTCATAGATATTGCAAAATCAAAAAATATAAAAGTAATTGAAAGAAAAATTACACCAGATGAACTTAAAAATTTTACTGGTTGTTTTCTTACTGGCACTGCTGCAGAAGTAACTCCGGTTTCACAAATAGCAAATTATAATTTTAAAGTTTGTAAAACAATTATTGAATTATCAGACTCCTATCAATTGATTGTAAGAAAAAAGAAAGCTGCTTAATTATTTATTATCTTCAGAAATTGCATGGTCAATTCCTTTTCTAAGGTAATCATAAGCTGTAAATAAAGTTAAGAAAGCCGAAAGCCACAAAATTATAATACCAATAGTTTGAGCATTATAGTCTTGAAAATTCAAAATTTTATTACCAGTTTCCCCTGTTAATAAAATAGAAATTGAAAACATTTGTAAAAAGGTTTTCAATTTTGCAAGATTTGATACTGGTAAATTTACTTGCCCTTTTGCTAAAAATTCTCTGAGGCCAGATATCAAAATTTCCCTTATCAGAATAATAATCGCAGCTATAACCTCAAAATTTTTTATTGTTCCATCCATAACTAATAAAATTAGAGCTGTAGCTACGATAATTTTATCAGCAATGGGATCTAAAAGTTCACCAAGTTTAGACTCCTCTTTATACAATCT